>JAZANC010000176.1:0-2503 GCA_036228805.1 Thermoplasmatota archaeon | reverse complement strand
AGCATCTTCTCAACGATTCCTTCTGCTACCAGATACACATTGGAAGGGGTAGATATCGAGGTCGCATCCAAGATAGCCCCTCATTTGGAAGAGAAACGTGCAAAACAGATAGCCACTGCTCTCGGAGGACACCCTCTGGCAATCGAGATGTGGAGGGAGGGCGATGATCTTCCGACACCCGAAACCCCAATCGCCGAGTTTGTGACTTCTACCGTGCTGAGTAGATTGAGTACATCCTCCATCCAGGGTCTTGACGAACTATCTTTAGAACCGTTCCCGGTCCAGAAGAATCATTCCCTTTCCGACCAAACTATTGCTGATCTAGATGAGGCAGCTATATTGAAATGGGGGGAGTTCGGTTTTGAAGCGCATCATCTCATCAGGAATGTACATTCAGCGGCCATGGACGAGATGACAAGATATTCGATACACGCCAATCTGGCTTCCCATTGGTCTGATATTCCGGGCCATGAAGCCCGAGCATTCGAAATGCATCACAGAATTTCCTCGGGACAAACCCTTGATCTTGAACTCGCAAACGTTGTCTCCGAGGAATCCGAATCGGCCATAGCCGCGTCACTACTCAGCGACGCTTTAGAGAGAGAGGATAGGGATGATTTGCGGATTCTCGCTTCGCATGTCGCAATTTCAAGGGGAGAAACGAAGATAGCAAGAAAGATAGCAATCGATATTGAGGAAGGTCCAGATCGTTGGAAAATAGAACTCGAATGCGCTCGTATGAGCGGAGATGATGGTGAGTGTTCCAGAATCGAGGAATTACTCCTGGATCAGCTTCCTGAATCTGAAAGAGCAATCATACTGATCAGAGGAGCGATAGCAATGCATGATGATCGCTTACCAGGGCCGTTAGATTCAGAGTTAGCAATGAGGCTGACAAAAAGACTAGATCTAACGGAGGGAATCTCAGCCGAAATGAGCCCCTCCCTTATCGCTTCAAGATTGATTCTTCGATATATCATTGCATCAGGTTCTAGTGACGTAATCCAAGCGGCTTCTCTAAGATCTTCAATAGTTGAAATTCTTGGTGAGGACCATCCTCGATTGGAAGAGATAGATTTGAAAATCACATTACGGCCTTGGAACAGTGTCGCAGAATCAAGGCTGTTTGAATCCATTCAGCGTACGCCTGGAAGGTATGATCGCCTCAAGAAGATCCACTGGGGACTCGATTCATCATCCCCTGATGTCCCCTTGTGGCTCATCAACGCGCATGATGCCGAGTTTAAAATCCAGGATAATGAGAATAGACCTGAGCACAGAAGAATCGATGCATTTGCATGGTATTGGAGCGGAGCTATTCATTCCGATGATCGGATACGGCTATGGGCAGAGGCAGTTCGTAGACTTAGAGCGGCAGGTTGTATGAAAGCAGCTTCAGAAGTTCTAGATGAAATCCATGTGGAGATCAGATCTCGGCGCCGATGAGAGTTCGCGTATCGGTAATCCCTTCGATTGCACGGATATCGCCAATTACTATCTTTGTAATTTTGGACTCATCATCTGCTTCTACTTTGACTAGTAGATCATGACTTCCAAAGATGACCCACCGACCGGATACGCCATCTATGGAGTCCAAGGCATTCCTGACGGAAATTTCCCTACCAGGCTCAGTAGTTATGAGCACAAAACCTACAGACATAATCACACCTCTGCAGAGATTAGAGTTTCCGTCTTTAGTACGCCAGGGATTGCCCGCATCTCCTTGATCAGAAATTTAGTCATAGTCCGAGAATCTTCAAAGTCAACCCTAGCAACAAGATCATACTCCCCGTAAACAGAGTGAGTTTCTACAACAGATTTCATCTGAAGGAGACTCGCATAAACATCCTTCTCCTTCATTGGAAGGGCTTTGATTAGAACAAATGCAGTCTCCATAAAAATCCCCTCTAATCAGCCGGATGAAAGTCCGTTTATCATGCCTCCCTTCATTTTGTACTAATGTACATGGCACGGCAAAGCATACAACGATACCATGCTGTAATCGAGTAGTGAAGATGCGGGCGGAGACGAATCGGACCCCTCGACGACCCCTCTTAATCGCGGCAATAATGTTGCTTTCTTTAGCCCCCGTAGCCACTTCTTCAACTACAGTGATCGTATGGTCCGGAATTGTAAATTTGCCTGACGGAGCTGTGATCGAAGATGATCAAGTATTGCAAGTGCAACCAGGAACAGAAATAAGAATCGGAGAGGGAGAGTTGATTGAGATTAATGGGAGACTCTCTGTTTTGGGGACTGAAAACGAGCAAGTCATTGTAGATTCAATCGATGGCAAACACGACGGCATACACTTCACCTCAGATAGCCGGGGTCTCGGGTCATCGATATCTTATTTGAAAATCGAAAATGCCTCACGAGGAATTAAAATCGTTGATTCTGACCCGATAATGAACAATATCACAGTTCTAAATGCCGATTTCGTGGCAGTTGATCTATTATCGTCTGCGAATCCACAGATCACCAATCTGACTATGCTGGGAGG
>JAZANC010000175.1:0-6364 GCA_036228805.1 Thermoplasmatota archaeon | reverse complement strand
AAACAATGAAGTTAATTGCAACAATGATGACACTGAGCATGCTTGCAGCTGCTTTTGCAGGCTGCCTCGGTGGAGACGACGACGACGAAAAAACGACTGTGAAGATCGGTTTCCTCAACCCGATCACTGGACCACTAGAGCAAAATGCTCCTGTGTTCAAGTGGAGCGCGGATGAGGCTATTTCCGATCTCAATGAAATGTACCCTGACTACAACTTCGAGTTGATAGAGCAGGACTCTGGATGCGATGGCGATGTAGCCACTCCCGCTGCACAGACGCTGGCTGACTCAGGCGTCTATGCTGTAGTGGGTGCAGCATGCTCTGGTGCCTCCATGGCCGCCAATGCTGTGCTTTCCGCTGCTGGAATCCCAATGATTTCCTATGCCAGCACAAACCCAGGTCTCTCTGATGCCGATGCATACCCGATGTTCTACAGGAACGTCCCAAGCGATGCAATTCAAGGCCCTGCAGGTGCTGATATGATGACAGATGCTGGAGTTGCAGAAGGCGCTCTCGCAGTCTTCGGCATGACCAACGACTACGGCGCCGGCCTCGCTGATTCAGTCGTAGCTGCATGGGGCTCAGACAAGCTATGCGACGTCGGACGTTACGATTACCCTGACACGCAGACCGACTTCAATGATATCGCCACGCAGATGGCAGCATCCACAGAGTGCACAGCAGTCTACCTTTCATCTTACATTAAGGACGCACAAGCAATCATCGAGGCTCTAGATGATGCAGGATGGGATGGACACATCTTCGGCGGGGACGGACCTGCTGGTGAAGGAATGTACGACGGTATTTCTGATGCTGCTCTACTTGAGGGCATGACGGTAACCATCCCTCGTGCTGGTTCGAGCTTCGGCGACTTCAGTGCTCACTACGATGCTAATGCGCCATCCGGCGGTATCAAGGCCTACGATCTGACGACTTACGATGGCGTCATGATGGTCGGAATGGCTGCTGTGAACCACAACGGCGTGTCAGCCGATGAAGGAATCGCAGCAACAGGCAATGGATATGAGGGCGCCTCTGGCATCATCAACTTCCTCGACAACGGTGACATCGGCGGAAATGGGTACGACATCTGTACCTACGATGGAGTCGATGACGACGCTTGCTCGAAGTATTGGACTGCCGAGGGCGGCGTCGCAACTGCCTGAATCTGAGATCATAAAGATAACAGAAAGACGTAACGCGCCGTGGTGGGCCGCTTGGCCCGCCGCGGCGTATCACACCTATTCTCCAGCCGGTGACACCACCTGTTTTATGCCTAGAAGCCACGTATCAGGAATGAAACATGACAATCCTTGGGGTGGATCCCGACCATTGGACTCGAATCGATAGATGGAAACGCCGCCTGATTATTTCGCTTTTCTTTTTCATTGAATCCTCATTTGGATTACTCAGGCAAATAGGCGCTTTGAATATCCTAGATATTCTGCTCTTCGACAGTTTGCCAACAGATTTGGTTTGGCTACTTCAAACATTTACCCTCATCTGCGTAGGGTTCGGACTAATCAAAATCGCATTCGATGATATGCGACCAGGGCGGATTCGAAGTTTAATCATCGCTACATCACCCGTACTGTTATTCTTCTACATTTTACTCGTCCTGCACATATTATTACTCGGTCTCGATACTTCTGCATCCGTACTCATCGACGTAGCATCACTCGGTACAAGCACCTTGACTTGGTCATCCACATATCTCTCAATCGCAGTTGGTCTCACTCTAACTTACAGCGTTCAGAGATACGGAAACTTTGCACAATCGGAGTTCTTCATGATCGGCATGTATGTCGGAGTCGCATTGATGTGGACAAATTGGCTATTTCCTCTCAATGAAGTACCATCTGACGGTCACCTTTCTTGGAGCCTATTTCTATGGATGCTGTTTGGAGCCTTTGTTTTGACTGGAATAGCCGGGATCATAATTGATCGTTTCGTATATCGGGGCTTCAGAAATCGTAGAGCTTCTCCTGATGTGATGATGATTGCTTCTCTTGGAGTTGCTCTGATACTACGGGCCGTTACATACCTCAGATTCGGCGGGTCAGCTAGACGATTCATTCCAGATGCAGATTGGATGCGAGGAAGTCAAGCATTTGAGTTCCCGACAGTACTAACAAGATTTAACCTCGGAAAGAGGGAGTTAGATAATGACCAGATTTACAATTCAATTGATTGTACTGAAATGACCTCCATTCCTGCAGTAGATATCGTTACCAAGACCTGTGAAGGCGCGGCCCAGACCACAAATTATGCCTACAACAACGCATTCCTCCCTATTGTCAGCTTCGCTACCGTGTTCATACTTCTTGCAATCCTGACCCGAACCCGACTCGGACGGAGAATGAGAGCGGTAGCAGATAATCCTGAACTTGCTGCAAGCAGTGGCATTAACGTTGAGAGAGTGCATATGACTAGCGCCTTTTTATCTGCGGGTATATCAGGTATCGGAGGGGGAATCTTTGGCATAACTGTACTATTTACTCCAGTAACGCCATTCTCTCTCCTTCTACCTTCTTTTGCAGTTATCGTACTTGGAACGATTGGATCATTACCCGGTGCTATCATAGCGGCAGTGATAATCGGATTTGTCCGAGCCGTTTCCGGACCATTACTGCTTGGCATAGGCAATCCGCTTGGGCGTTCTGGATACAGTGCTCTCGCAGAAGTGATGCCCTATGCGATAATTATTGCAATATTGTTCATCGTTCCAAAAGGCATAGGGGATGCATATGATCGTTGGAAAATAGAGCGTCTCCGTGAAAGAGCAAAGTCCCCTAGCCTTCCTGATCACCGCATAGCGTCGATCCTTGGCGTTTTGCTCGGGCCTCTAGGGGCGCATCATTTCCATCAACGCCGAAATGGCCGTGCCATCAGTACGCTTTTACTAACCATTTTTGCATTCTCCATCGGTAAGGCAACCACATTCATGCGCACCCATTCTTATCCCTCTGGCCCCATTACAGTGCCTGATGGAGTCAGTCCTGAAATCGCCTCGCAATGGCTATCGCTAATTGAATCCGAGCAGATTTTCATTTCCATAGTGTCGACAATAGGGGATGTTTTATGGCCTTGGGTACCTCTTTTTGTGTGGATCTTTTGCATTTATGAATCATATTTAATATTCAACAATCGATACGATGATCCTATTCACCATTTTAAGATAAAATACCGTTCATTTATATCCAGGATTCCAAAAACCATGGACAAAACCCCTGATCACATCATTTCAAAAAACTTGAGATATAGAATTGAATCATTTAGAACAAGCGCGGATTCTTGGCTCACTACTCGCACAACCTCACTTTCTCAGTGGATTGGAAAAAGGAGCCTTTCCCTTCTCGAGAGGGTTGGAATAGGAGAGGACCGAAGAACAGAATCAGGCTCGAAAGCATCTTTCAGGCTACTCCTCGTCTTATTGTTACTGTTTGTAGTGTGGCTCCCAGTTGATCCAGACTCAAATTTTATGTTCGCAAAGACACTTCAGTTATCGAATCTAACCACGTTCCTCTGTATCTTCCTAATAATGTCCCTCTCGTTGAACCTTTCAACTGGTTACACCGGACTTCTGAACTTCGGGGTGATCTTCTTCGTTTCAATAGGCGCCATAGGGGTCGGAGTTTTGACTGCCTCAAGTGATGTCGCAGGATACGGATGGCCTATCTTACCAGCATTGATCTTCAGCATGTTTGTTGCAGCTATCAGCGGTTGGTTGCTTTCATACCCAACGGCGCGTCTTAGAGGAGACTATTTTGCCGTCATTACCATTTCACTTGGGGAAGTGGTGAGAATTCTCTTATCGGGAGAGCCGCTTCTGAAGACTGGTACCACTCAAGGTGCGATAGGAATCCAAAGATATCCAAAACCCCTAGAGAAGTGGTGGTTTTGTGGAAGAGGTCAACCCGTGAATGAAAATGGTGTAGAACTATCTACATTTGCCTGTAAGAACGATGAGACCATTGAAAGCGTTGCTAGAACAATCGGCGAGACACTAAATTTTGGCCAACCCGCTCCTTATTATTTGCTTCTGGCAATCATGGGCCTTATTTTCGTCGCTATAGTCTGGTACTCTCTTTCAATGTTGTATGCGTCTCCATGGGGCAGGATTCTCAAATCAATAAGAGAGGATGAAGACGTTGCACAGCACCATGGCCACGATGTAATGACTCACAAAGCCGCATCTCTCGCTATTTCCGCGGCGATCGCTGCTCTCGCCGGCGGCTTGTTCGCATGGTATCTAGGCTCGTTACAACCGTCTTTCATGCAACCCTCTAGGAAAACTTTCCTGGTCTGGGCTGCATTCGTCATAGGTGGTGCAGGTAACAACAGAGGCATGCTGATAGGTGCGATGATAATCACTCTCAATGAGTTCGTGATCAATAGACTCGTCGCTGCCCAGTCAAGCGCGAGTCAACCGCTTCACGAAGTAGCCGTGGCCATTGACACGATATTCGCATGGTTCGTAACCGAACCAATGCAAGCAGCGCTCCTGATGATTGCGATAATGGCTCTGGCATATCTCTTCAAGAGAAAGGCAGTAGCTGAATCAGCGGGTTGGATGGCAGCTGTATTCTTATTGATGGTATGGCTGCTCCATCAGAGGTCAATCGATGAAGTATTCAGAACCGACATACAAGTAAACCTCGCCTATGTCAAGGTCCTAATCATCGGCCTCATCATTGTGCTTTCTCTGAAGTACAACGAGAAGGGCCTGCTGCCTGAAGTACCATATCGACCAAAGCGACCAGAGGGAGGAGATCTTCAATGAAGCCACCTGCACTTCGCGTCGATGGACTCAGGAAAGAGTTCGGAGGACTTGTCGCTGTAAAGGAAGTATCCTTCGAGGTCCAAGAGGGGGAATTCATCGGTTTAATCGGCCCGAACGGATGTGGTAAATCAACTACGTTCAATTGCATAAGCGGGCTCCTCCAACAAACTGCTGGCACTGTGGAGATCTTCGGGACAGATGTCTCAACCATGCGACCGGACCAGATTCAAAATCTCGGGATGACCAGGACATTCCAGCACACGAGGTTGTGGCGTGAAATGACCGTCATCGAGAATCTGCTGGTGCCCCCAAGAAACCAGTTCTCCCCCGGTTTCTTCGATGTCTTACGTTCCGGACGCTCCCATCCATCTGAGATGCACAGGCTTGAGAAGGCATATGCAGTACTCGATCAACTCGAAGTCCCGCATATGGCGCATAACCTTGCAAGCGAGCTTTCAGGTGGGCAGAGCAAGCTCGTTGACATCGGACGCTCCATGATGGGCGACCCACAACTTCTCCTACTTGACGAACCAGTAGCGGGCGTCGCAGGACCTTTGTCGATGAAGATATTCTCCAATCTCAGAAACATCGTTTCCGAGACTGGAATATCAGTACTCATAATCGAGCATAATATGGATTTCATCCTGAGACAGGGCGTGGACAGGATAGTAGTCATGAACGAGGGTGAGATACTAATGGTAGGAACACCCGATGAAGTACGTTCGAATCGAGATGTCATAGAGGCATACCTTGGCTCTGATGGCTACGACGGAGGTGAAAAGAAATGACCAGAGTTCTAGACGTCAACGGACTCACGGGAGGGTACGGTTCTGTACAGATATTGTATGGCATAGACCTGCATATCGATGAAGGAGAGTTCGTCACAATAATTGGCCCAAACGGATGTGGGAAATCCACGTTCATCAAGGCCATATTTGGAATAGCGGACTATTACGCCGGGCAGGTCAACTACAGGGGCAAGAGCGTTTCAGGTATGCGAACAGACCAACTCGTGAATATGGGCATCGCTTACGTACCCCAAGTGAACAACGTATTTCCATCCCTCTCAGTCGAGGAAAACCTCCAGATGGGCGGAAACTCCCTATCAGCAAACATCCTCGATCAGAGAATCGAGAGGTCACTAGATATGTTCCCCGATCTTCGTTCTCGAGAGCATGATCTAGCAGCATCACTATCAGGGGGAGAACGTCAAATGCTCGCAATCTCAAGAGCCCTGATATCAGATCCAAACTTCCTGCTCCTGGATGAGCCCACAGCTGCTCTTTCACCCCTGTACCAGCAGCAAATCATCGAGAGGATCGACGCGCTTAGGGAGCAAGGAATCACCGTCCTGATAGTCGAGCAGAATGCAAGATTAAGCCTCTCAAGATCTGACAGAGGATACATCATGTCAAATGGCAAGGTAGTCCACACGGGCGATGCAGACCATATTTTGACAGATCCTGAAATCGGCCAGTATTTCCTAGGCACCCATGACGATTGATCAGGATAGGACCATGGAAACAAGATCTGGCAGCATGTCCAGACTCTCTGCAAGCCTATGACCGTCGTCTACTTCCA
>JAZANC010000174.1:0-7429 GCA_036228805.1 Thermoplasmatota archaeon | reverse complement strand
TGCTTCCTCGGTGCTGAATGGCTCCTCACGCTGTATCTGCATGATGCAGAGGGCCATACAAGGATGACATACGTCCGTTTGATTACGAATGATACGCTGGCGGATGAATCCGACCCAACCGCATCTTTTTCCTTGGTTCAAGACGATCTCACAGACGAGTTTGTCACAAGCGATGGAACGAAGACTGTTGGAGGGGTTGATTGGGATGTCTATCGTGTAAGATTGACTCCCACCGGCGACATATCTCTGTCGTTCACAGGTGCTGACAGTATTGATCCAGACGCTCCCGAGGGCGAGACTGGCATCCAAATGTACTCATGGCGTGTTTTCTTCGACTATCCTGTAACCTCCCAGCCAAGTCTAGAGGGGCATTTGTTCGAAGTCCCCGCACTGGCAGGAGGAGACGTATTCACCTACACGTTCCGTAACGTGACCAGTGACGGCGTCTTGGAGAATCAGATTCGAATGGAACTGATTGTCTACGATAAGGCCGGTAAGGATTCATCGAAGGCAAGAATGTACTTCGTAGTAGTAGGTGAAGACTATGGAGATGCGCCTCCAGTGGTGTCTTTCAGCTCTCCAAAGCCAAACGACTCTCAGACTGGAGATTCAGTCACAATTAGCGGTACTGTTGTTTCAGGTGCCGAGAACTCGGACGTAAGGATACAAGTGGCACTAGATGCGGTTATTCTAGACTTGTCGCCGACTCCGAAAAATACTCAGAAGGCAATTGGTAAGTACAACGAGACAGGATTGCTCGGCGATGGGGCCTCGTTCTCCATTACACTGGATATCTCCGATCTCTATTCTGAAACAGATGGAGTGCTATCTACGGTTTACATCCGAGTAATAGAAGGCGATGGCCTGAGGTATACAACAACCTCGAGTGAAGACATCTACCTACTCAAGAGAAGCAGTGACCCCTGCGAAAGAGACCCATCTGCTGATGGCTGCGATACCGAGGGACAGGGCTTAGGGCTGATAATTCCGATTGCAGGTGCCCTTCTACTTGTCCTAGCTATAGCGGGAGTTACTCTTTCGATGAAGGGGAGGGGCTCTTCTGCAGTCAGTGATGAAATACGGTCCTTCCAAGGTGTGGAGGATATGGACCCAGTCGAAGCCTACGTGCAGCAGATGGTCGGCCAAGGATATCCTGAGGACTATGCAAGGCAGTATGCCCAGGACTACTACGCTAATCTAGAAAAGAAGTAGGCGGACATGTCACTTTGAGGTGAAACCCGTAGTCCAGCGGCGCTGCATGCGCTGCCCCTCTGCGACGATCCTGCTATGCCGTTCTATCCATGCCGGAGGCCTGTATTTCAGCATCGACTTGTGAAGCCTGCCTTCTCTGATATTCTCTGGTATGCACACCTTACCAGATGCCATTTCTATGTCAAGTGCACGATCTAGATCGGTCGCATTCCTATTCATCCATCTGAAAAGAGGCTCGGAGACACGAGTCATTGTGAAGAATGCAGTTAAGATGATCAGAAATGTGGCTACTTGCCCTTTAGCACCATAGGGGGCAAGGGCAGCGGAGGCAATGAATCCAAGTACGAATACAAGTGGTGCAATCATGAAGAATAGAAAGTATGTCTGAGATACTGGCTTCTGATTCCGATATCTCTCAATTTTCTCCCATCGAGGGTGATTTGGGTCTTGAGGCCTAAAGACATCCTTCTGCCTAAGTCCAAGGGCGTCCTTCAAACTCCTACCTACATCTGCAGTCCTACGTTTCTGAGATTTTGTCAGCGTATTCTGGTCTAGATTCTCAATTGAATCCATTATCTCGGATGCCGCAGCGTATTCTCCATATCTTGCAAGAATCGCCACTTGCTCAATCATTGGGGCAGGAGATTCTGGTTTTAGAACACGATATTCCTCCCACCACTCCAGTGCGTCCTCCATCATGCCCAGGTGATCAACAAGAATGAGGCCTCCAAGGGCCCATGCTTCATCTAGATCAGGATTGCATGAAACTGCTGAACGAAGACATCTGACTGCATTAGCGCACTGCGAGAGGTCAGGGTCTATCGGCCTCCCTCTACTTCTTGGGGGGAGGTACAGATCTGCCGCCTCAAGCCACAATAAACCATCTTCAGGGTAGTCTTTCAGAGCAGCTTCAATCGCTTCAATCGCCGCTTCTCGCCCTTCTTCTTTCAGGGTCTCACGAATCCTTCCGAGAACATCCCCCTTCCCACTCATCGAGTGGAGGGCAGGGGCATCGAGGATGAATGCTCCTGTTCATCTCGACCTTCGATTAGTACGGCCTCTTTTGCCTCCAAAATCTTCCTTTCTGCTTCTATCGCTTCGATTACGAGTCTTATTTTCTCTATTTTGACGCCGTATGGGGCTACTTCTGGGACGATGTCCACTCGCGCCTCTACGTCCTTTTTTTCTGTCTGAGTCATTCTTTGGAACAGCTCCAGCCTTCGGACTCTTATGTGGCCGGGGACTCCCACATTTCGAACATTTAGAGGTTCTAGAATTCATACTTCTACATACTGAGCAGACCCATGTGGGCAATACCTTGCTGCTGTTTTTTTTACGATGTTGCCTAGCTCCAGCCCTCTCCTTCGAATGATCCCTCCGCCCTTTTCCTCCTTTCGATATATTCCTATTTTTCCTGTTGTCATTCCGACTTCTTCTCCCAATCTCGATAGGGGCACCGATTGCGGATGATGAGTCTATTTTCTCAGACAGAGAAACATGTACGAGTGCGTTTTCTATGCCTCCAATAACAGAGTCGACTCTGCCTATCGTACGGCCCCCTTCGATACGAACCTCCCAACCTAGACCAGGTGCTTTGTCTTCGAATTCTACAAGCAAACCGCCAATATGCGATAGCGACACGACTCGCCCCTTCACTGTCATGATGCCCTTCGGGCTCCCCTTCTATACATGAATGCAGCAGCAAGAATTCCGACCATGGATGATGATCCTGGGAATGGAAGAAGGCCCTCTGCATTATTTTGATCGTCCTTTGGCGGTAATGGAGTTATGCCAGGTATTTCCAACACCTCTGTCGAATTCAAGCTTTGATCAACGGAAGAACACATCCCCGAGGCGTCACAGACACGTACTGTAACAATGTGGTCGCCCGGATCGAAAAGTGCGAAGTCGATGGGTCCTACTGACCAAGAGTTGCCTCCCGCATCGACATTCCCCAAATTATTGCCATCAATAAGCATACTAAATGACACATCTTCTCCATCCGGTTCTCCGAACATCCCATTCATGCTCCATGTAGTTCCTACCCACTCGCTATTCAAGATCGAAATGACCGGGGGGTCGCCGATTTTCTGGAATGTCATGCTGCTCCTCTCTACACGTTCATAGATTCCAATCCCACTTATCTTGAACCAGATATTAACAGGGCCAGGCATTAAGCCCGAGGCAGACTCGCTGAACACTTGTTCTCCCTCGTGCTCCAGAAAAATCGCTTCTTCATAGTATGACGGCTCCCCATTATTTTGGCTAAGCCCTATTTCCAAGATGATTTGATGATCGATCCACATATCTTCGACCGAAACTATGTCTGTGTTGAATTCTATATCCACCGTGTCATGAATTACGGGAGGGTCCTGTGAAGAATTGCTGCTCGCTGTGAATCCAATTATCGCCATGAAACTCCTTTCCGATGATTGCTGGCCGGAGAGATCGACGGCTAAGCAGCTGAATTGGAATCGCCCGGTGTCATCTGGGATGACTACCCGTATCGATCTGTCTTCTCCAAATAGGTTTGATTCCGTGTCATCGCTGCTGTAGCAGTTTATACTTAGTTTCGAAATAGCCATGTCATCTGTAAACCATCCAGCAATATCGCCCCACTCTGCGATTATCACATTAGGATCAAAAGATCTCCCTTCAACCATCCCATAGACCCAAAATGTGCCGTTTTCAGGTGCACCTAGCGTCCATGAGGGTGGATTATCCACAGGCGGGGGGATAGTTGTGAGGTCAAAGAAGAGGTCTTCTCCAGAAGGCCAATACGTACTTGGCCGATCAGGCTCGATTTGGAGAGTAAGACCTCCTCGATCGTTGTAATACGTCGCTACCGAAGAAGAACCATCACCTATGCACGAGCCTCTAATGGGGGTAGGAGAACCCCCACTAAGGAGGTCGCGTCCTTCACATTCTTCAAACAAAGACAGCCTCATCCCATCCACATATGGCGCATTTATGGTGTATGTAGCGCGAGAGATATTTGAGACATTCATCGCGAGAGTCAGCGTCTCAAGAGATTGAATATTATGCAGATCAACTTCTCCGCTTAGGTACAACTCAATTCTACATTCATCGGGCAATTCACCATCGGAGTCGCAATCACGATCTGAGTTTGGAACAACTGGGACCTCGTAGCACCCTTGGCTACTCCCGAAGCTGCTACAATCTCTGACAGAGCCATGCCTTTCTGGGACCATGTTCCATTCTTCTATTGAAACGCCATCTTCCACCCACGTAGAATTCCTCCAGTCTACTGCTGCTCCTCCGCGGTGATGCTCACCGTCTCTGACGCCTACACGGGTCATGGTGTACTCAACGCAGTCGGCTGCAACCGATCTGACGGCTTCTCGTTCGTCAGACGATAACCAGCCATCGCCGCCACTGGGTACTAGACCATCCAGAAGATCGTCCAAGAAAGTCCTGAAATCATCGGCCATAGTCCCATTTATCCATGCCATCGCATCGATTTGCGCAGTTCTCCAGTTGTCTGCCACTGTCACATTAAATTCTGCCCAGGTGTATGTGAATACATCTTCAAATGAACTCTGTGAACACTGCGCTTCGAAAGTTCCACCGCTACCGAACTGTTCCATGGGAATGTTTTGCTTTTGAAGTTCCCCGGAGTGATGTAAGGAGGATAAAGAAAGAGAGAACATAAGCACAATAATTCCCGCTACGAGCGCAATACGGTGGTTAGGCACGACACATTGTAACCGTCGTCACACTTCACGTTATGTCTTACAATCTACCATATCCTGCTGTTTCTCCAATATAGCCGCGAAACCATCTTCATAATGCACCCACTACATCCAAATAAGGCTTAAATGATGATAGAAACGCTGTAAGGAAAACCTCTTGCAAATCGGTTTTCATCCCATGTTACGAGTAGTGGGAGTAAATTACTAGATTGACTCAACCATCCTTCTTACTGACTCCTCTGCAGATATCGAACCACTAAGCAAATCGCACAAGGCACTCAGGAAAGGCGTCTCCCAACCATTCTTTTCTGCAGTCTGAGAGAACATACGCGCTGCACGAACGCCTTCTGCCACCATTGTCATTTGTGCCAAGGCTTCTTCTAGGGACAATCCCCTTCCGAGCATTTCACCAAGTGTACGATTTCTGCTTCTGGGGCTCGTTGAAGTGACATACAAATCCCCTATTCCTGCAGGCCCAAATGCAGTATCCGGACTCGCTCCCATCAAAGAGAGAAGGTACCTGCCTTCATTGAAACCAGATTGTACAAGTGCTGCTTTCAGATTGTCTCCTCCGATGGACCCTCTAAGTCCGTCAACAAGACCGCAGGCAAGAGCAACCGTGTTCTTGTAAGCCCCCCAAAGCTCTGCTCCAACGGGGTCATCAGCAGATGTGAGAATTAGCGTCTTGGTGGAAAGTCGCTGAGCTATCTTTCTTGCAACGGAATCATCATCACACGCCACAAGAGCACTCGTGATTACGCCTCTCGCAACCTCTGGCGCTATGGTGGGGCCAGTTAGGACCAAGACCGGATTCGACTTTTTGACGGCACGAAGACGCTGTTCAATCGCATTCGATATCATACCATCCTCGCTGGCTTCTTCAGGTGCTAGGCCTTTAGCGAGATCCAAGATTACATGAGAGGGCCTGAGGCCCGGTAGAACGAGATCGATAACTTCCAGGATAACCCCGCTTGGCAATGCAAAAACAAGAATCTCTGAACTTTCAAGAATATCCTCGTGCGCCATTGTGGCTTGTAGATTGGGTATCTTAACTTCTGGCAAATATTTGTGATTTATGGACTCCATCATCAGAGACTCATACACATCGTTCTCAATCGTCCACCCTGTAACCGTATGCCCATCTTCTCCCCATATCTTCGCAAGAGCTGTTCCCCAGTTCCCCATGCCAAAGATACCTATCCGAGCCATAGAAACACCTTGATGGCCGTTCGCGGATGGTCTTCGTTATGACCTTGGCGGGAGTATGGTGCCGATGAGCCGATGTCTTAACCACCTGGTAGACCCTTCAGAAAGAGAATATCTGCACTATCATTGAGTAAGTCGCCCGCGGCATCGTAAAATATGGCACTCAACGGGACAGAACCCTAGCAGGGGTTCCCGAGCGGTCAAAGGGGCTGGGTTTAGGTCCCAGTGCGTAGTGCTTCGCAGGTTCGAATCCTGTCCCCTGCACCAAATCAACCGGCCAATTCCAGCGAAAGCCGCCAACGGTTTGATGAAGTACCTGTAGTATGGGATGCCGTGGCGATCGGCGACAAGTCCTCTCGACTAGATCTGAATAAGGATGGCCAGGTAGATTTCGGCGATGTTTCCCACATCATTACTGAGGCCGAGAAAATACGACTTGATCGCGATCTCGACTCGATAAGAGAGAGAAGATTAGGGGACACGAGGTTCTTTCGATGGGCTGTCGAGGATTACGTGCTTCTTTTCGGAGTCGTTTTCGGAGGAATATTTGTGCTACTCATTACAGTTGCAAGCACTGGCATGATAGCCGGTGATTCGGTAGCTATTGATCACACCTTGTCCAGAACCCCCTTAGACACAGGAGGGGAATGCATGGATAAACAAGGCCAGATCTGGCTGTCAGTTTTCGAAGATCACCATGATTTACGTGCGCGTTCCTACAATGTTCCCGATGGCGATGTAGCAATGCGAGTTGCTTATCTGGATTCTAGCAATACCTCCTCCGAAGAGTTACGGGAGGGTCTAGGCGATATTTCGATAACAATCGAAGGCGAGGATATCATGATCGGTGAGCAGTATGTGCTAGTCTCCATTCACGAGATGCCCCCTGATTCGCAGCGAGAAGGAAATCTATCGCAGGTGATCGAGTCTTCTTCAGAAATTTTCTCGCAGGAATTTCGAATAGAGGTGGAGAAAAAGAATCGTGGAGGATTATTCTCCAGCGGAGAGGTAATAGATATCGATGTTGAAGAGACGGGGCCTCGTGCCTGTATGACGCTCAAGAACCTTGGAGAATGGGGCTGGATATTGATGGCCGCCGAATGGGCCGGCGGGAGAGAAACTGCCATGTTAACAGGAGGCAGTGGAGGAGTTCCTGCTTGGTGGATGGCGTTTGTATCTCTGGGCATGTCTATCGTTTTCCTATACATTCAGTATCCTTTAATGCACAAGATGTATCATCGTGAAGGAGAAGAAACTCTCAATTCAAATCAAGTCAAGCGTCTTGTAACCAGAATTCT
>JAZANC010000173.1:0-8614 GCA_036228805.1 Thermoplasmatota archaeon | reverse complement strand
AATGAATCCGAAGACCATGCCGCAGCAAGATACGAATCCGATCAAACCAGCTCCAAGTAGGGGAGCGATAGCTTCTGCTGCGTCTTCGCCGACTATCTGAAAGAAGGCGATTGTGGATGCATCGCTATCATACAATGTGAATGGAATCGACGAATTATCTTCATCGTATAGTGTGACCCAGAAACTCTGTCCTACCGTACAGTTTTGAGCTGGTTCTACTATTGTATCACAGATGTATCCTATGGTGACCAAGTCATCATCCTCAGGATCTCTGACCTCATTGGACATATCGCATTTGAGAGTCCCGACGTTTTCATCTGTAACATTCACCCAGCCGCGGGTATTATTGACGCCGGGCCAGAGAATTTCCAAACGCAGACCCTCGCAAACATCGATTTGACCATCCTCATTCGCATCCGAATATTGACCTTCCACCATAAGCATCCAAGGTAGGCTACCTGCTCCATCTTCGTCGACAAATTGTACGAATCCAACATGATGTGTTTCGGTTTCCACGGTCTCAAAATAGTAGTCGGAGGCGTCGTAATCGATTTCCTCTAAATCTTCCATCTCCTTGACGCCTTCGTTGGTGAATACCCCGGCGACTAACAACAACGATGCAGAGAATAGGCAAATCACACCGCCCGTTATCAGGATGGGGTTGCTTGCCATGCATCGGCTACTGGATTCCGAGGTTAGTAGTTACCCTCGATGCTGAATTCTCCTAATGACCTCGTTGGCTGCTGATTCGGCTGAATTGATAGCGCCTTGCATACTTGCATGCGCCATATGGTCCCCGCAAGTGATAATCCCATTCTTATCGATTGGTCTTGAGAACGGTAAATCAATTCCTCCCTCGTGCGAAGGGAGCGCCGCACTGATATGTTGAACGTCGAGGGTTCTCCAGTTCTCGCAATCTGGAAACCATTGTTCAATCTCTCTTCTAGCGCGTGATTCGACTGCTTCAGCATTACTCAGATTTAGAGAAGCAGCGGCATCGCCGACAATCGTTGCAACCACCAAGGATCTGCCCTCAGGTGCGTACGACGGTTGAACATCGGATGGAACTGCCATGTGCGCTATTGCAGTCTTCCCAACTTCATAATCGCCATTCAAGAGTAAGAATTTGCCTGGAACGGGCGATCTTGGAGAATCGAAGTATACGGTCCAAACCCCTCTCATAGACTTCTCTTCCGACGGGGATGGATGAGCGACTACGACTTGGTCTACTGTTTCTCTCTGTCCGTCTACATTGATCGTCACCGAGTCATCTGCAAATGCGCTTTTTGAAAGAGCGATTCGTTCGAATCCGATGCTTTTCGCTAGACGATTAGGATATGCCCCTACGCCCTTTCTTGGCAAGACCATGTCGCCTCTGGACATCGAAGAGAATATGAAGCGGAAAAGTCGTTCATTTGTGTCTAGGTTCGATTCGAGGAATATGCCTGCGAACAGAGGTCTGAGTAGCCTATCAATAAACGAGTCAGAAAGACCGAACTGGCGGAGGTACTCATATGTGGAGGAATTCCCTCCACTGAACGTCTTTTTACTACTCATTCTACTCAACGATACTCTCAATTTGGCCATCCCGATCAAATCTGACCAGCGCTCTGCCCCGAGCAGCTTGAAAGAAGAAAATGGTCTTCGAAAAGGATCTGAATATGTCGTTATTTTTGGCTTCCCGCTTGTGGTATTGATTATCCTCGCCCCTGGATTGAATGCCTTCGCCTCGAGCGACTTGAAATCGATCTCAGATTTGCTATGCGGATATCCTGTCTGCATGACGTGGAATCCTCTGTCTAGAAGAAAGCCATCAACGATATCTGTCTTCATCCTCCCCCCTATTCTCTCTGATTTTTCGTAAATCTTTACCTCTAATCCAGATTCCAGCAATATCTCTGCACATCTCAACCCGGAAATTCCTGAGCCAATGATGTGAATTGTAGGTTTACTCATGGCTTCCGGCTCTCCTGGGATCGGATATTGCCAAGTCCGCCGTCTACAGGCATTACTGTTCCAGTCATCCAATCAGGTGCTTCAGAGATTAACCATGATACCAATGATCCCACTTCTTGCGGTTGGCCCACCCTTCCCATGGGATGCATATTTTCAGAGATAGCTCTTGAGTTCTCATTAGAAAGCAGGTGATGAGACAACGGAGTCTCTACCAGGCCGGGTGCGACTACATTGACCCTTATGCCTCTCTTCGCATAATCTGCGGCCGCGGATCTAGCAAGCCCCTCTACACCTGCCTTGGCTGAGCTGATTGAAGTGTGGTTGGGCATACCGATTTTAGCAGCCGCCGTAGAAAAAAGGACTATCCTTCCGCCCCCGGATTTCATCATAATCGGTATACTGAATTTCATCGCTAAGAAAGCGGAGGTTAAATTCAGAGAGATCGTATCTTGAAACTGCTCAACACTAGTCGCGTGGAGCGGTCGGAGCAGAATCGACCCCACGGCATGCACCAATGCATCGAGTCGTCCGAATTCAGATTTTATTTGGTCTGCTGCGTCTTTCATGGCTATATGATCTGTGACATCTACGGGAAGGATGTGGATGTTGTCAGATTCTGATGAGAGTTGTTCCAAGTTATCACAGTCACGACCTGAGGCTACTATGGTCCACCCCTGATCAGATAATTTCTCAAGCACATTTCGTCCGATCCCCCCGGATGCGCCTGTAATCCAAACCACATTACTCATGGGTAAAGCCTCCATGAAAGCCAGTTTCCATCTAATTTGTGTACGGTCCATCGATCGTGAAGTCGGCCTTCTTGACCTTGCCAGAATTCCCAAGCAGAAGGTTGGAGGCGGAAGCCTGACCAGTGACTTGGCCTAGGTACATCGTTATTAAATCTAGATGAGTAGACGTCCACCGCTTTGAGTAGCGTCTCTCTGGATTCGAGTGGTTGACTCTGCTTGGAAGCCCACGCTCCTATCTTTGATAGACGACTTCTTGTTTGGAAGTATGAGTCGGCTTCTTGATCGGATGTCTTCTGTATTCGTCCTTCAATCCTTACCTGCCGATTCAGGGTTGGCCAGTGAAAGGCAATGGATGCTCTCGGATCTGAGGATATCTCATTTGCTTTTGGAGAATCTAAATTTGTGAAAAACAGAATACCATCTTCAGATACCCCTTTGCAAAGAACAAATCTGACACGAGGGAGGCCATTCGTGCTTATGGTGGACAGTGACATCGCGGTTGGCTCTATTTCTCCTGCTTCCTCTGCCTCATTGATCCATCTCTCCAACCATTCGTCGGGAGGGTGTAGTGGCCTTTGTGCGAATTCGGGTATTTTCATGTTGCATGCACCTTGTTCTCAATGGGAAGATTCTCTCTAAATTCATCTAAATATGGGCCCATTGATGAAATTAGACGTACGTTGGGGTGGGTCCTGATTACCAGGCCGTCGAGATACATCAGAGCCCTAATTATTGGGAATGCTTCCTCTCCGAATTCTGCACCTGCTTGCTCGACAGCGCATTTTACCGTCTTCATCATGATTCGGGTTAGGCTTTGTTCCCCCACGGTTTTCATCTCAAAATCATGGTATATTTCATGCATTTTCTCCATATATCGGCTTATGTTGTCTTCGTTCATTGGCCTCTCGGACAAACCGAGCAAGGCCTTGAAAGCATCATCGAATCTATGGTCGGATAGATGTTGGAAGAATGTAAATAGCGATCTATTCACATGCGAAGGAGCATTGCATATGGCTCCATTATCTATGAAAACGAATCTGCCCTCTTCATCGATGATACAATTTCCAGGATGTAAATCACCGTGGAACGTACCTATGCCAAAAAGATAGGCGCCGTGTATCCTGAATAATTGAAGGAGGTCTGACCAAGAAAGCGTGCCAGCCTCAATTCCGTCTTCGAGAGAATCTCCTCTGATAAATTCAGAAACAAGGATGTGCTCATTCGAGAGATCGGCATGATATTCCGGGAATCTCAGGAGATCCATGGGAAAGTCTTCCTTTACCATGTTCTTTATGTCTTCAAGTTCTCTTGCGCCCCTTATTTCGTTTCTAAGATCTAGTTCTCTGGTGGTATAATCAGCGACATGATTGAGCAGAGCAACCGGATTTCCGACTTTTCTCAGCTTTGGCATGAACAAGAGGAATATTCTGAGCCACCGACGCATCCTCCTAACATCGCGTTTGAATGATTTTTCATTTTGGGCCTTGATGACTTTTATGACGACTTCTCGACCGTCCTTTAGACGGGCACGGTGCACTTGGCCGACAGATGCGGCTGCTAGAGGGATTTCGTCGATTTCTTCGAAGGCCTCCATAAATCCTGGTTCTGCACGCTCTTCGATACTTTGGAACACGTCTTCGACGGGGATGGTTGCTGCATGCTGGTAAAGCTGCTGGAGTTGCCGGCATTTCTCAACGGGAATAAGGTCGCTTCGGAGGGCGAAGATTTGAGCTAGTTTAACGGCGAGGAGTCCTTGTGATTGTATCCAATCAAGATCTGCTGGGCCAGATTTGAATATCTGGCGCATGAATCTCAGAAAGGTCAGTACCCTCATACATCCTGCCAGTGCGGTTGATGATATAATTGGCCGTTCTTACTCGCGAATCGAATTTTTTCATTCGGGAAATTCAAGAACGTAAATTAGTGAGCCATCTGAATCTTCATCTCTTTGTATCATTACGCTATCTGTATCCTGATACCTTGCTCTCAATGCTCCTTCAATTATACCTCCATCCAAGGCGTGAAGCGGCAGTGAACCAGGAGTTTCTGACTCGTCTAGGAATACGGCTTTTATGTGGAATTCGGGATCTATGCCATAAGACAATTCGCCTAGGCCAGCGTGCTCCCACCAGTCCATCATCTCATTCAGAAATTCGATGTCTCCTTCGATCTTTCTCAAGGAAAAGGCCAGTTCTTCTCCGACTCTCGTACCGACTTGTCTCAATATATCGGACAGATCAATTCCGAATGAAGACATTTCTTGAATTCCACCTGATGAAAGCTTCCTTCTGGCTTTATTTATCTCTCCACTTGATGCCAAAAAGGCATCAGGATTGAAGGGTGTGTCCTCTTCTGGCAAGTCTTCTTCTATCTCCAGAACCTCTCTAAAACGATCAAGAAAAGAACCCCCTTCCAGAGTCACGCGAAGAGGATCTACAATACGATCTTCAGTGAATCTCTTTGAAGCTGCATCGAATGGTATCGCATCATCCCAAATTGAATCCACGAGATTTCTTTGAGAGACGCCAAATGGTTCTGACTCGACTATCAAAGCAGCATCATTTTTCCCTCTGCCAACAGGGTTCTCTTCCATATTCAGATATTGAATGGTTTCACTAGAATCCATTATCGCCCCTTGCGCCTCTAGATCCTTGGTGTGTCTAATCTTCACAGAATCGTGCAACTGTGAGAAGAATCGTATGGTTCTCCTGTCTAGTTGTGCGAGTACTCTAACCTCTATACCTCTCTCTGCTGCATCGTTTACACTGCCAAGGGCCGTCCCTCTGCACAGATGGAGTATTCCGAATTTTCCGAGGACTAATGTAAGTGCCTCGCTTGCCTCAGAGGCCATTTTATCTATTCTGTTCATAATATGGGTCCTTTCTTTGAGAACTGCAAATTTTGGATTCGAGGAGTCTGCTTTGTCTTCGTTAGGTTGCTGATCTTGTAATGGTGTCGAGTTCTTGAGTGCCTCGAAACCTGACGATATTTTCTGAAGTTGCTCACTTCGTATATTGATTAAGTGAGAAACTGCGTCATGTATCGGCGGACAAGAAAATCGCATGGGTCTGTCTGCAATTGTTTTGACTAATCCGATAGACTGAAGACGTTCTAGTGAGTTGTATGCATCAAGGCGTGTTGTTCCAAGTTCTTTTGCAAGTTCACTGGCCTTCAAACTCGACTTGGATGATAGAACCATGACGGCATTTACCTCCCTGTCAGAGAGCCCTGCATCCGACAAAACCTGATTCCATTGCATATCATTCACTCCGTGATTGTGGAAAGTGCGTCCAAAATCTTAGCAACATGGTGACGAGGTCTAAACTGCCAATCGTAAACATGCCTAATCATTCCCTCAGGATCGATAACAAAAGACGATTTGGCGGGGAATCTTCCAAGGTGGACTGGTACGCCGAATGCATCGGCTACTTCTCTGTCCTCGTCGGACAGAAGCGTGAATGGTAGTTCAAGTTCTTCTTTGAACTGCTTGTGGTCTTCTGCTGTGTCTTGGCTTATCCCTACAATTTCAACAGGGGGTTCTAATGAGCGGAACAGATGGTACTGTTCCTTGAAGCTCAGACAGCCTCTTTTGCAAGTTGGGCTGCCATCTTTTGCATAGAAGAATAAAACATACCAATGTCCTTCCATTTTCGATGAATCGAATTTCTCCCCATCACTGGAGTCTAGGGAAAAGGGAGGAGCTTTTGTACCTATCAAAGATGACATATATTCACGACCCCTCAAGCAGCATATTGTTCATTCGACGTTTAGAAGATGGCCCATTCGACGTTTTTTGGTTTGGAGATATTGTGAGTTTTCAGGACCGATACCGCTCTGATGCTGAAGTCTTTCTTGGACTTGAATACCTTGTTCTTCTAGGCCTTTTATCTTGAGTGGGTTGTTGGTCATTAGCCTCACTTTTTCCAATCCTATGTCTTTGAGCATTTCCGCAGCCACATCATAGGTCCTGCCATCGGCAGGAAGTCCGAGCATGAGGTTGGCATCCAAGGTGTCATGTCCTTGATCTTGTAATGCGTACGCCTGGATTTTGGAGTAGAGTCCTATCCCTCGGCCTTCCTGGCGAAGATACACAATGGCACCCTTGCCCTCCTCTTGTATTCGCTTCATTGAGGATTCAAGTTGTGGGCCGCAGTCGCACTTCAGCGAGCCGAATGCGTCGCCAGTCAGACACTCGGAGTGGATCCTGACTAGTGGTGGTTTGCTGTCATCTGAAAAATCGCCAGTATACAGCGTAGCGTGTTCCTTTCCATCAGGGCCTACAAACGCCCTTATCCTGAAGTTTCCGTGCTCAGTTGGGAGCTCGGCGTCGGATGCTATTATTTCCTTACAAGAACTATAATTGGTCATCATTTCAATTGCTGAGATTGGCAATCCTCTTATCAAGAGATGTTTGGGATTTTCATTTTTTCAGAACAGTCGTTCATATCCTAAAACGGTTACAATTCCTCTGTGTCAGCAATGCTGAAACCAGAGAATTCGAGGTTGGAACCGAGGATTAGGGTCCTCAAGAATCTTCCAATTAACATGTCTGGTGACTTCGTAGTTTACTGGATGACTGCCACCAGGAGGTACAAATACAACGCGGCCCTAGAACGTGCGGTAGAAATTTCCCTCAGTATTAACAAGCCTCTCCTTGTCATAGAAGGTGTTTCCGTAAGGCACAGATGGACTTCTGAAAGAATTGTGACTTTTATGGTTCAGGGCCTAGTGGAAAACATATCTGTCTTTAGCGATCTGCCTGTAAGTTACATGCCTTGGGTAGAAAATCACAAGGACACAGGGGACGGGTTATTGCGTAGAATCTCGAAACGATCTGCAGCCATGGTGATCGATGATTATCCCACATATCTGCCTCTGTGGGTGATGAATAGGGCCGCAGAAACAACCTTTGTGAGATTAGAAGCAGTAGATTCAACTGGAATCTTACCAATGCAGATGTCGGAAAAGGAATTTGCAACGGCGCATTCATTCCGCAGATACATGCAGAAAAATCTTCTCAAGGCTTTTGAATCGTCTCCAAAAGCCATGCCACTTGAAGGCGTAGAGACAGACTTGACTGTGGATTCAGCCAAATTATCGGAGATTTTGGAAGAAGTCGATTTCGAACACACGCCTCTAGAATGGATGTGGCGAGTGGCTCAGGGCAAGTCTATCGGAAGGAAGGCTCTTGCTCCACTCAACATAGACCATGAAGTCCGAGCAATCCCTACTAAGATAGGTGGGTCTTCGGAGGCTCGAAGAAGGCTTGACGCGTTCCTGATAAACAAACTAAACAGATATGATGTCGGTCGAAATGACACCGATGACGGGGCAGCGAGTGGTCTTTCACCGTGGATCCACTTCGGCCACATATCTTCCTATGAGATACTTCATGCGATCCTCGAACGAGAGGGCTGGACTCCAGCTGATTTGGATGAAGACTCCACAGGAAGAGGCTCTAGAGCAGGTTGGTGGGGTCTATCCGCCAGTTCAGAGGCATTCGTAGATCAACTAATCACCTGGAGAGAGCTTGGCTACAATTTCGCGTTCCACAGAGATGATCATCACTCGATTAAATCGATTCCTGATTGGGCCAAGAACACGCTGTATGACCATGCGGAAGACAGAGCAGAATCGTATACATTCGAACAGATTGAGGCTGCTGATACAGATGATGAGGTGTGGAACGCTGCTCAGAGGCAACTCAAGGAAGAGGGTCTGATACACAACTACCTCCGAATGCTATGGGGCAAGAGGATTCTCGAATGGGCGCCATCGCCTGTGGAAGCCGCTGAATGGATGATAAAACTGAATGATAGGTGGGCTCTCGATGGAAGGGATCCGAATAGTTACACAGGAATCTTCTGGGTCATGGGGAGGCATGACAGGCCATGGGGCCCCAAGAGGCC
>JAZANC010000172.1:0-24198 GCA_036228805.1 Thermoplasmatota archaeon | reverse complement strand
TCGAACGGTGCATTGGATCGGGGACGATCTCTGGAGTTTGGATTCCTAGATTAGCATTGTATCGCTTCATTCTTACCTAGGTCAATCAACAGAAGCACATGCGAGTGGCGCCACTACTGGTTCTCCTACTTATTCTTCCAACAGTGGTGGGAGAAGATGGCGGGGTTAACTATGAGGCCGACTTGACTGATACTCCAATCGAATCTTTGTCATATCCCGAGTCATTCACGGCCCTTGGGGAAGAAGGCGGCTACATGGACATCGAACTAGAAATAAGAATTGGCGAAAACGTCAGCTCGATCAAATGGGTGACTCAAGTCTGCGTGAACAGCGGAGTGTGTTATCCGCCAGTGTACAATGACATGATTGATCAGAATGGAACTTGGTCGGCAGATGTAGAAATAGAGGCTGATGCTTCGTATATCAATTGGAGATTTGACATTGAACACACTAACAATTCGACTTCAGAACGCGTTCCGTCCTTGGGATGGGGATGGAAGATCTGGTCAACGTGTTGGTTTGATGGGTCCTCGTGGGGCGGGGATGACTTTCCAGCTGAGGCTGAATCTTTGGAGGGTTGTGTAAGTTTTCTAGATGATGACTCGGAGTCGTCTGATGGATTGTTATCCGTGCCATATGGCGGAGCGATTCTTGCTATCTTGTCGCTTGGAACGGCAGCATTGATGCCAAGACGCGTCTGAGCCAGGGCATGATCGATGACGACGACGCACTGGGATTCATCGATCTCATCTTCGATGAGTTGCCTATTGACGAGATGTCTCGACGCGCGCATGGCTTCTACAAGCAGATGGACATGCGGCGGACTACTCGTCATTTTTCTAGCAGGAGAGTCCCGCGGGATCTGATTGAGCTGGCCATAAAAACTGCAAGTACGGCCCCATCGGGGGCGCATCTACAACCTTGGACGTTTGTGGCGATTTCCAATGGGCTGTTGCAAAAGAGGATTCGCGATGCTGCTGAAAAAGAGGAGCGACAGTTCTACGAAGACCGGGTGCCTGAGGCATGGTCTGAGGTCCTCAGACCACTTGGAACTGATCACATCAAAGCTCACTTGACGGATGCCCCGTGGGTCGTGATACTCTTCAGACAGAGCAAAAGAACCAGGCAGAATGGAGAAATGGGGCCGACTTACTACTCTCAAGAATCCTGCGGAATCGCTGCTGGCCTATTCATCGCAGCAGTGCACAACATGGGCCTCACAACGCTCACACACACACCATCTCCCATGGGATTCTTGAGAGAGATATTGAACAGACCGGATCACGAGCATGCGATGCTCGTTATGCCGGTAGGTTATCCAGCAGACGATGCTAAGGTCCCTGAAATTTCTCGAAAAGATCTCAAAGATATATCATATTTCATCGAGTAATGAATTATTCTCGTCCGGCCTTGTCGTCGGTTGAACCTGCTTGGGATAACGAGAGAATGATCCCAGAGCAGACGATCATCATACCTCCAATTATGTCTCTTGTATCTAGAATCTCATCGAATAGCAAATACCCGTAGGCTGTAGCGACGATTACCGTGAGATAGGAGAAGGCGCTCACCCACGCTGCATTTGCTCTGTGAAATGCGTATGTGAGCCCTACTTGACCTGCTCCAGCCCCCACCCCTATGCAAACTAGTGCTAGTATCAGAATCGGATCTGAGCTGATAGAAGCGAGGCTGGGGGCGGCAGGAAGCACAGTTGCTACTACTGAGAACGCAGCAAACCAGAAGACGATGCTGAGTGCTTCCTCAGTTGCTCTTAGCCTTCTCACGTAGAGATATGCGACTCCGGCAAAAAATCCTGAGCCAAGAGCGAGTAATGCATCTTTCTCTATTGTTCTCAGATCGGGCGATACGATCAGTATGATACCTAGGAAGGATACCATGGCAAGAGCCCAAACTTGTGGGTGGACCCTCTCTGAAAGAAAGAATCCTGAGAGGAGCGCTACGAAGAGGGGATTTGTGTATTGCAGGGTTACTGCCTGGCCAATGGGGATCAAACCCAGTGCTGAGAAATAGAGGATCATTGCAGCCAATCCAGTGAGGCACCTGAAAGCCATATTCTTCCGATCGTGCACTACGAGGTCCACCTTTCCTACTCTGGAGATGATGTAAATCGCAAATGCGATGACGAAAGAGCGGACGAAAACAGTCGTCCAGACGTCTACTTCGGCAGAGGTCCATTTTACCAGAGCGTTCATCGATCCGAATGAAAAGCTGGCAAATAGCATCCAAGCAACAGCTGTTCTTGGCGAGTCGTAGTCATTCATCTAGGAGCTAGCCCCCACCTTCTTTCAAGTTCCAGTGTGACTGAAAGATAGTCGCTACCACCATGGCTTGATGGATCGTGTAGGTGTATCGGGACTCCATGTGCTGGTGCCTCGGCTAGCCGTATGTTCCTTCGTACTGCGGGCTCTAGAATAAGCGGTCCGTATGTGTCTCGGAGTTCATTCGCAACCTGCACATTCAGGAGTGTTCTTTCATTGTGCATGGTTAGCAATATTCCATCCACGCCCAAAGATGCTGTGAAGAGATTCCTTACTTCCCTCACGGTTCCCGCCAACATTGCTAATCCTTCCAATGCAAAATACTCGGTCTGGACTGGGACGATCAGCCCATGACTTGCAACCAACGCATTCACCGTTACAATACCTAGCGAGGGTGGCGTGTCAATTATGATCAGGTCATAATGAGGGGATAATGGAGTAATTGCATCTGAGAGTCTTCTCTCACGTCCTAACTGGCGAAGCAGTTCTTGATCCAGACTAACCAGAGACCTATCTCCGACAATTAAATGGACGCCATCAACAGCTGTTTGATGCCGCGCTTCTATTGCACGCTCGGGTTGCAAGATGAGATCTCTTGTTGTGGCTGTAACAAGTCTCTTATCCACTCCGAGTCCGGTTGCACAGTTGCCCTGCGCATCCGCATCGATGACCAGTACTCGATGGCCCCTCAATCCGAGTTGTGCCGCGATATTGATGACAGAAGTGGTCTTTCCTACCCCACCTTTTTGATTGGTGACTGTAACGACCCTTGCTAGGCCTTTTTGCGACGGAGCGCCCCTCGGAAGCGCGAGAGGATTGTAGTTGGGGGGCTTCTCATTCAACCCTGTGGTATCTTGTCTCTCATGTTCAACAAACTCGACATCAATGATGCGGGGGTCTTCGGCATCCCCGTTAGCACTGTGAGCGTCCCCCTCATACACGGTCCGAGGGAATCTCAGAGACAGTTCAAGATACCGACTGTTTCAGTCGGAGTCTGACGAGTTCCGGTTTGAAAAATCGTCACTCAGAGGAAGTGGAAATTTGGATCCAGCCAATCACCCTGGATGACGTTGCATCCATCGCAACATCAAACGTGTAATCTCTTGTACTGTCGAGACTGGACCATTCGCTGTGAAGTACTACGGTGACGACTCCTGTCGAGAGTTCGGAGGATAGCAAGTCCGAGATGTCATCTATCTCACCGGATACTGCCCTGTATCCGAGATATTGCCGCTCTTCTTGCGAGTCTAATATCATCACTTCATTGACTTTTGAATAACGATTCTCATTGAGGAGTCTATTCTCGAGGTAGTCCAACGTTAGGGTCGAGGGTATGGCGGATTTATCCCATGAGACCGGGTCGTCATTACCCCAGTCTCCCGAATCCGCTATAGGGCATGACTGGTCATCAGGTATCCAATCGAGTATTATCCATCCGGATTTATCTTGGGTGTCTACCCATGAGAGGTTCCAGTCTTCATCGTTCAAGGAATAGGTTGCCTCCCAAACGTATCCCCCCTCATCGAGTGCCTTGGCCGCATCGGAAAGGGGATGCGAGGAACGCAGACAAGTCGTGATCTGTTCAAGGCTAGCTCTACTATCAGATTCATCAGGCATGTGCGACGCCCAATCTTTCTTTCCTGCGTTGGTGGGCCGATCGTCTCCCGGTGAAGGCTCAGAATCGTATTCATCGTACCAGTCGATCTCATTCGTGCCCTTAGATGATGTTGTGACTGTCATGTCCATCCGCATGTCCAATCTTCCCTCTGGAAGTGCAGCATCGCTGACCGCGCTGGCGAACACACTACACTGAGAGGTCGCCAATGACTTGTCCAATCGTATGTCTGCAGTCTGTCGCACTGGCCAAGGGATATCAGGATCTACCAGAATATCCATTCTAAGGTATCCGAAGCAGGCTTCTATCTCGTCATTGGAGATGGAAATCGGATACACATATCCATGGATTGGGTCGTTTCGTTCCTTTTTCACATTCCATGTCCATGATTCGTCCTCGGAAGACGATGCGCCCTCCTCCAGCACGGTATCTCCGAAGAACTCTTGAAGATCCATAGGAAGAAGAGGTATTGAGAGCAATGGCGCGATGGCGCCCAGGCCCGGAAGTATGCTAGTACCGAAAGTCGTCGCTTCAACATGTGTTGATTCGCCGTCTGAATCGGTGAATTCTAGATCCGTCTCAGTCCTGATAACGGATCTATCCGATATGTGACGCCATGATTCGGTGGTCATGGATAATTTGTTCTCGGGGTAAGACCAACCCGCGTTACTACACTCTATGCCGTTTTCTCTCCATGTTTTCCCCTGCAGGTCCACATCCAACTCATGGTTCAATGACTGCTTGGCTGCTAAACTTACCCTCCCATATGCGTCATAGACGCTATATGCGCCTCTATGCTCTGTATCGCTAGGAAATACAGTATCGAGATCTGTACCTCTTGCTATAGAGAGAGAGCCAATTCCCGAGATATCGACATCAATCTCAGAGCACACCTGATCAAATGCGCTCGGAGAGATGGAGTCTCTAAGAATCGCTACCATGTCATCGCCCTCTATGTTGATCGTAGATTGCTGAATTGAGAATTCGATCGAGTCGCCATATCTGACCTGCTGTGCCGTGAAAGACGAGTCTCGCTGTAAGAATACCAAGAGAGTTGCACTCAGAATCAGAGCGGCTGCGAATCCCGCGGCCACCTGAAGCCGTGTGATTCTGAATTGCCGTGTTGCAGATATGCTTTCTTTCTCGATCTTCTTTTCGGTTTTCTTCCCCGTCTTCTTCAGGGGCTTGCCATCTTGCCGTTCCACGGGATGTTCCTGCTTTTCCTCATCGGGTTCAATTTCAGGTTCGTCATCTACGAGAATCAATTCCTTTGCTGATTGCTCTTGTGCTGGCCTCTCTTCCTCAATTATCTCTGCTTCAACTATGGACGTTTCAGGAGTCTCGGTTGTAACCTTTGGAGCAGGCTTGGATTTTCTTCGATCATGTCGATCGAGCAATCTGTCGATGGCATTGTCAATCTCTGAATCCATAGTCGTGTCCCTAATCACGCGTTTAGGATTAGGGCTAGACTGTTGGATTCGTTCGATTAGCTCGGATTTGTTGCCCGTGACTCGCAATCCCTTCTCCTTGCACAATATCTTGAGTTCGGAGACCTTCATGCCCTCAAGAACTTCAGAATCCACGTTAGCCGGTCCCCCTTTGAATGTGAAGCGGGATGAAGCCGCTTTCAATACCTCCCTGTATTGGACAGGTGATTGAATCACTTATGCAGGTGCTCCAGCATATGCCAGACTCAAAGTATGAGAGTTCAAGCGCGGGAACATGGACCCTCGGCTGGTCATACTCTCAAGGGGCCCGGGGTTGTACTCAACCACCCGACTAATGGAGGAGTCGCAGAGATATGGATTCAGTACCAGGATTATAGATCCAATGAGCATCACCACTGCAGTTGATGACGAAGGTGGACGTATCTACTACAAGGGCTGGCCTGTTGAGGCTGATGCGGTGATCCCGAGGATTGGCTTCTCGATTACACGTCCGGGGGCGAGCATAGTTAGGCAATTCGAGCGTCTTGGTTCGATTGTTCACAACACTGCAGATTCCATCCTTTTGAGTAGGGACAAAATTGCAGCCACCCAAGTAATGGCCGAATGCGGATTGCCTGTTCCGAAGACAATTAGAGTGGCTTCGATGAATGACTGCATGTATGCACTGAGGGCGATTGGCAGTTATCCGCTGGTAATCAAAGCAAGTGAGGGAACTCAGGGGTCAAGTGTGTTCCTCATAGACGATCAGGCCCGTGCTATCTCCTTGCTTTCCCAGATGTTTGAACGGGGCATGAGGCCGTTGGTTCAGGAGTATATCGAAGAGTCTCACGGCAGAGACATTCGAGTGATAGTAGTCAGAGGACGGGTTGTGGCGAGCATGGTGAGGAAAGCACGAGGTTCGGAATTCAGATCCAATTTCCACCTAGGCGGCTCAGTTGAGGCTGTTACCTTAACTTCTGATCAAGCAAATGTGGCCATAAAAGCTGCAGATGGGCTTGGTTTGGATGTGGCTGGCGTTGATATGCTTGAATCGGCGTCGGGACCCCTACTTCTTGAAGCGAATTCAAGTCCTGGCTTGGAGGGTATTGAACGAGCGACTGGGGTCAATGTGGCGGCTAGGATCGTGTCTAGTCTCCGTGCAAGGGTAAGGGAGGCATCTGAGACAGCTGAGGATATGCGTAATACTCTCGAGAAAGATGCGAAGAATCTCGGACATGCTGCCGAATCTGATTAGAATTCGGCGTACACGCTTGTTGCCTCATATTTGGGTTACATCTGGATGTGTCAGGGCAAGTATTGAAGTTGTGATCGGGGGGCTGGAGGTCGTTCCGTGAGGGACAGGGATGCACGCACCCCCGGGTGTAACAGGAGGCGAGACGTTGGACGGACATGATGGAAAGGGCTTGGCGTTGCCCAGACAGCGTACTCTTCTCGGCGGAAGCAAGCTGCTTCCAAATCGACTTCATCGTCTCAGGGGTTTGCCCTGGTTTGACTGCTGGAAAGCGCAGCTCAAAGCAGAGCGGAAGAGTGAGCACACAATCAGAGCCTACGAACGTGCGGCGAGGGGAATTGCGAGTACGACTCTACCGGGGGAAGAATATGGGGAAGACGGTTTCCTTCATGTTGATGTAGAGCAGGCACACATTCTTCTTGACCCGGATGACGGGCGGATAGATGCATGGATATCCGGATTAGATAGTCTCAGTCCTTCGAGCATCAATGCTAGAATCGCGGCCTGCACTCATCTGCTCAGATGGATTGGCCACTCATTGCCTGAATGGGTATCGAGGCCGACGAGGCGTAGGCCTCTTCCAAAGACACTCTCCAGACGAGAATTATCGAGGTTCAAAGCTGCTGTTTCTGAATTCAAGGATCCCATAGCAAGACCGCTTACAACAATGATGCTTGAAACGGGGCTCAGGGTTTCTGAAGCGTGCAATATGGATGTTGAAGATATTGATCTCGACGATCTTTCAGCCCTAGTTATTGGGGGCAAGGGGGAGAAAGACAGGACCGTCCTATTCACTGCCTTGACGTCAAGCGAGATTGAGTCGTGGCTAATTGAACGCAAGTCAAGGAGAGGCGTGGAAGAGAAGAGTGGGCGGCGTCCTCTTTTCATATCGAAGACCGGGAGCAGGATATCTCCGAGATGGGTGCAGAAATTGATGGATAGGTTGGCTAATGCGTCTTCCATACCTAAGTCTCGATTGACGCCCCACACGCTCCGCCACACATTCGCCTCTGGCCTTCTTGAGAGGGGGGCCGACCTAGTCACAATTCAGAGGCTCCTTGGCCATGCCAGTATTGCAACTACCAGAGTTTATCTTGAGATAAGCGATCAGACTCTAAGAGAGATCTACCGGAGAGCCCAGCGACCTATTCCTCCCATGGGAGATCCCGATCCTGAACCAGATATCGAAGGAACACTGCATAGTGCTTACCCATTATCTTCGTGAGGGATTTTTCTTCGATTTTCTCTTTCTGAGTTGATCGACTCCTTGCCATGATCTGTCAGGCCTGACTTCTTGTCCTGAGTGGCCCTCTATCGGACAGTGTTTCCCGCTCCTACAGCGACTGCAATTATCCTTTGGAGGATGGTCGACCTTCTTCGTGAGGCGACCGTACTTCCTTCGAGGCACGAACTTGGCCTACAACTGGCGGCAGATAGCCTTCACCTAATGCGAAGACTCAATCCGTCATGCTTTGTGGACTCGTCATGGAGGACGGGGCGTCTGTATCGATTCAACTTTGGGCTCAAGTTGAGTCGGCGATGCCCAGAATGGAAGTTGACTCAGAGAATTGTTTGAGGATGATCGCAGGGGAATCGAAGAAAGGCTCCTTGATACTCGGAGACGTCGCTCAATCGTTCATTCGTGCATTAGGGCCATCAGATCCCCCTGTGATTCTAAGTGAGCTTAGATTCGACGAGCAGCGTTGGGAGATTTTGGCCAGTGGTTTTGGAGTAGATATGTCCATCAAATCAGAACCTTACTGGGGATTCGGCTTTTTCACCAAGTGTTTTCTAAATGTAATTTCAATATCTGGATCGCAATCATCAATTGACAGAATTGTATTCGACGCAATGGCGTCCCTGGGGAGAAACCCATGGGAGCCATTTTGGAGAAGTCGTTTTGAGAAAAAAAGTGGTTTTGACCTAGACAGTCATGGCGACATGTGGCGGGATTGCGAGATGCGGGCTGAAAGGACGATGCGTGATATGCTGGATGAGATTACAAGATTGTACGTCGCCAACAAAGAAGAGTTGCCGGCATCTGCTTCGTCGGATATTGAAACTGCTAAGCTCGCACTGGAAGATCGTAATGGTCAGGCCTTCGAACGTGCCATGTCCAGAGTACTTACAAGTCTCAAAATGAAGAGGGGGTTCGATTCAGAAAGCGATTATGGTGGTTGGGGCGTTCTGCTTGAATCCGAGGAAGTTCCGTTAGTTGACCTAACCGGCGATTGATTGGATCATCCGAATATCCACTGTATAACGCCGTGTTGAGCAAGATAGATAACTATCGAGAAGACTATGCAGGCTCCATATACCGCACTTTTTGGTATCTGTATCGCATCTTCAGACTCTTCGTCGAAATAGCGAATTAGTCCAGCAGCCTGCTGGATTCCGCTGTTCTTGTCTTTCTTCGCCACATTCGCCGGACCGTGGTGGCGTATTTGAAGGAAGCCCAGAATGCTAGTGAAGACTCAATGTCAAGGTTCCAGCGTCTCAATGAGTACGCAGCCGCCTTCTATCTCAGTGACCGTACGGGCGACTCCCATTGCAGCTTCTATGCCTGTAGTCATCACTAGCTCTCTTCTTCCCAAGGTCGGATTGTCCAAGATTACGCGATGGGATAGCGATGTCAGCATCGAGCTGTCTACCACCTGCCAAATCCATTCATGCTCAGTCACTGTTATGATCGCTTCTACAGGAAGTAGGTCCATGAGCGCATCTGACGCTTTTTTCGTACGCAGGACGAGTTCTTCGAGTTTCTTTTTCCCCTTACTGGGCGTTGTACGGACTCTCCTTCCGCCTTTCCTGAGTATTCTCCTGCTCCCGCTCTTTGTGTGCACGCATCCCATCCTGCGACCGAGGCCGCAAAGTGAAGTCACTTTTCATACTCTTAACCGTTCTCCGAGAAGAAGGATGTTTGAGTGGAATTTTGAAGGATCTTTGAAATTGCAGTCGCTTACCAATCCTTCCTCCATTGCTTGGTCCCCAACCCATAAGGCGAGATACTCGCGGCGCATTGCATGGATGGTCACGATCTCTGGCTATCTCAATGCGAAGAAATAGGCTTCACCCCAGAACCGCGCAAGTATGAGGAGGGGACTCGAACTTCGCAGGACGCTGCAGACCAACTGGGATGCGATGTAGGGCACATCGCCAAATCGATAGTGTTCAGCGGGGAGGAGGGGGCCGTAATAGTGATCACGTCCGGATCCAACAGGGTCGAAAGGAAGAGGAAGCTGAAGCGAATACTAGGATTCAGACCCGGGATTGCTAGTCCGGAGTACGTTCTCGAAAGCACCGGTTACTCCGTGGGGGGGGTTCCGCCATTCGGGCACACGCACCCAGTCACAGTACTGATGGACGAGGACCTTATGCAACACGATTTGATTTGGGGCGCGGCGGGGACTCCTCAGACAGTTTTCCCAATTACTCCTGAGAAACTCAGAGAAGTCTCTGGGGCGCTGCTAGGAGACGTGAAACAGTAGATGACAAGGGCGGGATTGCAGGTGAAATCGGATTCTGACTGGCGGATTTCAGCTGACAACAGCCTGTTGAGGCGTGGAACGGTCGCATGGATGCCTGATGCTGAAGAATGGTTTGAACGATCTTTCGAAAGACTTCCTGAAACCGTTAGGGTGAATCCTCTGAGAAATGATAGCAATGCTGTTGAGGTTTGGCTTCGATCTGTAGGTGCCGAACCTATGGAATGGTATCGTGGGCCGGGATCTTCATGGGTAATGCCGTTTGAACGTGGAGGTGCGGAGGGTGAGGTTCGTAAGTTGCTCATCTCGTTGCACGAAACAGGGCGTCTGACCAGACAAGAGGCGGTATCTATGATCCCAGTAATGGCTCTTAATCCGAAGCCCGGAGAGGCCGTGTTGGACATGTGTGCCAGTCCAGGCTCAAAAACAAGTCAAATAGCTGAATTCATGAATGGAATGGGAGTCTTGGTGGCAAATGAGCGGTCAAGAAAACGTTGCAATCTCCTAGTTGCCAACATACAACGTCATCGTTCGAGAGTGACGATTGTATCCAACCACGATGGGAGACACATTCCCTCTCTCAGTGGGAATAGCGGTTATGATGCGATATTGGTTGATGCTCCATGTACTGGATCCGGGACGACTAGGAAGAATCCAGAAGTTTGGAGTAAGTGGAAGCCCAGTGGCGGATTAGGGCTGCATTCGATGCAAGTCGGGCTTCTGAATAGAGCTGTTGATCTCCTGAGGCCGGGGGGCAGGGTTGTGTATTCGACTTGTTCGCTTGACCCTGTAGAGAATGAAGCCGTCATATCTCAGATTCTCCAAAGACGAGGGGATGTGAGGCTGACGGATTGTTCAGAAATGATAGAGGGGGTGTGTATCCAGGAAGGCTTGCAATCGTGGGTACCCACTGATGACGATATGCAGCCTCTTGAAGGGAATCCCTGGGCTCACCCTCCGTCGAAGGAAATATCCGAGAAATTGAGCAGATGCGTTAGAGTCAGAGGGCATATGATGGATGCTGGTGGTTTCTTCCTTGCAACAATTGAGAAAAAACATATTCAGATCGAAGATGACTTGGAAGATATTTCTGAGGTGAGGTTTCCTGAAGATTCGGTGCAGGCATCTCAGCCGCTTTGCAAAGAAGATCGCCTTGCTTTCGAAAAAGAGTTTGGGAGTTGTGATAAACCGCTATGGAAGCGTGGTAAAAGAATCGCTATCGGGACAGAACGTATGCTTGGCATCTGGAACGAGAGAACGAAAGTGTCCGGCGGGAAGGCGATGGTGGATGGGGGCCGGTGGCGTCCTCTGAACATAGTACACGTGGGATGTGAAATCTCAGAAATAAGATCTGGTAGGCCATCAAGAATTATCGAGGATGGGGCGCATTTGGCTAGAGAGATTGCTCCTAGTAGAATTGTCAAGATTGGGGATTTCGAGTTCGAAAAATTACAAGCTGGAGAGGCGGTTGAAACAGATTGTATGCCTTCGAATAAGACAGACATTAGAGGTGGATGGCTGGTTTCCAGTGACTTGAATCCCGAACCACTGCCTGTTTGGATAGGAGGCAAAATAACGGCCATGATGTCTAAACATGAGGGGGCTTGTCGAGTGAGGCTACGAGAATTATAGGGAGATGAACAACATAAGCAATACTTTCATCATATCCCGCCGATTACATTCTCCATGGCTATAGACGATACTGACCGTGCGATCATCAAATGCCTTGAGTCGGATGCGCGTATGTCGCTAAGATCTGTCGCTGAGGAAATCGGTGTTTCTTTGGGCACAGTAAGTAACCGACTCCGGCGTCTGGAGAGTTCAGGAGTCGTGACTGGCTATACAATTCGCCTAAACGCGGAAAAGGCAGGATGGGGGCTAACTGTTGTCGTCGGGCTCAGAATAGAAAAGGGGAGATTGTTAGAACTACAGAGGCGTATTGCAGAAGATCATCGTGTTCTTGGAGTGTATGATGTAACTGGAGATTTTGATTCAATGGTGGTGGCTAGGGCAGTTGATAGGGGGGATCTTGATGATTTGTCGAAAACGGTCCTTTCTCTAGACGGCATTACTCGGTCTGTGACTCACTTCGTTCTTAATACGGTAATAGAAAGACCGACATCTATTCCAGAAAATTGAGTTTTTGGTTTGTATTGGATTGCAATCACATGTGTTCCTGAATAAGTGGGAGCAAGGCATCTGTATGAGCATTTAGAGCCTCTACTGTGCGGCCGTCTGGCTTCATGGCACGCATCAATGAAAACCACAATGATTCATCGATTTTCATATCTAAGGATTCGAGTCTTTTTCTTATCATAGACTGTAACCTCCCTCCTGTCCGGTCCCAGTCCATTAGCACGATTATGGATGGGCCTTCATCGACAGGATTCCTGCTGCCATATGTGTCGTACAAATAGGCAATGAGCCTGGACTGGTCCCAACCACGGTTTAACAGTTCAATCGTGCCTTTGAATCCTATATTCCTCAAAGCTTCTCTGTCCCTCTTACCTTCAACTAAAATCGGACAGTTAGAACCTGCCTCATCCAACGGATTATTCCTCTTGATGGACTCGGCGAATACTCTTGCAACCTTTGAAAATCGCTCAGATCTGTCTTGGCGAAGACGCCTTGTATCTACAGGGGACTTTGGTAAATCTCTGATTTTCAAGCGAGGCGCCTCCCGTATATATTCTGACTGTTTATTCTCAAGAATTTATATTCATATGATGGACTGCTCTGCATGTGATACTAAGAAAACTATGGTAATTCTATGAGATATCTGTCCTTACCCTTATGAGGGTGCGTTTGTCCCCTACAATAGGGGATAAGATGGCAGACGTCACCCCTCTATTCGATAACTTGTGGAATGAGTACATAATTTGGTCATTCTTGGTTGGTGGATTTACCTTCATCTGGCTTTACCATCACTCACTTTGGTATAGAAGTGATGAAGATGAAGAATGGGAAAACAAGGATGGCATCGAAGTTGGAGTGTTCCCAAAGGAGTATGACAACTTCACTCTGGAAGTCGCATGGACAGTGTTGCCGTTTTTGCTGATTGTGTACCTAGCCATTATTTCATGGGGTCCGCTTGATGCTGTTTGGTCGTCAGCAGAAGCAGATGGAGGATACGGCGACGAGTGCGCATCTGGAGAGTTATCTAACATGACTTGGTCCGAAAGTGATGGCAGGTATGTTGCTGACTGCTACCATGTAATCTACATTGAGGCTTACCAATGGGGCTGGAATTTCGATTGCCTAGAAGTATCTGTTCCGGATCTCTGCGAAGTTGGTACAGCCGTGGTTGAGGGTACTCCCGCTGCAAGTCTGACTCTGAAACAGGGCGAGGTTTACTTGGCAGTGATGGGGTCGGCGGATGTTACCCATGCACCGTGGTTTGTCTCGTGGGGAGTCAAAGAAGACGTGCTGTATTCACAAGGTACCATGGATCTAAATGGTGATGGATTGAGTGATAATCTGATCCTTACAGAAAATGGCGAATATGCACTATCTGGCTCGATAGGAGAATTGGGTCTGATGACTGTCTGGCTACCTGCCGAGGATGTAGAGAATTTCTTGTTACTTTGTACGGAATATTGCGGCGATAATCATGCCTATATGTTGGCACAAATCAATGTTAATGCGTGAGTTGGTAAAAAATGAGGATTCGTAATTCAGGCAGGGCAGTTGCAGCCCTGACGATGATTGTTGGTGTACTCCTGCTAGCGCCGCTTGTATCCTCTCTTCCAACGGGAATTGGAGGCTCCTCAATTCAAACTGCAGGATGCAACTGTCACAATGGACTATCCGATAGTAGCGTTGTGGCGGATATTCAGGGATTTCCGGAGCAATACAATGCTTCTGAAACGTATTCTCTGAGCATCTCATTCACCGGGGGGCCCGCTCAGGAAGGTAACGTGAATCTTGGAGGTTTCAATCTCTGGGCATCGGATGGGGTGTTCACGCCCACTGATGGGTTGACTCAGTTATGGGGTGGATCTGTGACTGAGGTCGCCCATACTGAAGCGGGCAACGACTACACGTCTTGGGTGCTGGATTGGACTGCTCCTGAGAGTGGGAAAGATGTTGATTTCATTCTTCACGTAAACTCGGTCAATGGAGATGGAGTACAGACGGGCCAGATAGACCAATGGAATCGTGCAGATTATACTTTGCAGTCCTCTTTTGGCGTCATAGGTGAAGTGATTCCGGATGCCCCGGAACCTTTTGTCGTCTTGGCTACGCTCATTCTGATTACCTTGGCGCTTGTCGCAGTTACAATTCTGTATGGATTCTACAGATCTGATCCAGACGGTTTCAGTTGGGAGACGTTCTCACCCTGGATAGTGGAATGGCTGACGACTACAGATCACAAAAGGATCGGTACCTTGTATTTCCTAGCAGGGCTCTTCTTCCTTGGCATTGGTGGCATAATGGCCCTATTCATCAGGGTGCAGCTGGCAACTCCCGGTAACGACTTCCTTACTCAAGACCAGTACAATCAATTCTTCACCCTACACGGCACTACGATGATCTTCCTTGCAGCCATGCCACTAATCAATGGGTTTGCGAACTGGATGGTTCCACTACAGATAGGTGCTCCGGATCTCGCAATGCCCAGATTGAATGCGATGTCATTCTGGTTGCAGCCTGTTGGTGCTCTGCTGATCTTCACAGGGGTGTTCTCCGGACAGGGGGCAGATACAGGATGGACTGGGTATGCTCCTTATGTCGTGGATATGGTAAATGGGCACGATGGAAACACCTTCTGGGCTGCTGGCCAAATCATGCTCGTAGCATCATCAACATTGACTGGAATCAACTTCCTAACCACCATAGCTGTGATGCGTGCGGAAGGCATGGGATGGATGCAAATGCCACTATTCACTTGGTCTATATTGGTGGCCAATCTCATGCTCTTCCTTTCCATACCTGCCTTTGGCGTTGGGCTCATCCAAGTATATCTTGACCGTGTAATTGGTACTGCATTCTACGATGTGGGTGCTGGCGGTGATCCGTTGCTATGGAGTCATCTATTCTGGTACTTTGGCCATCCAGAAGTTTACGTTGTCATCGTTCCAGCCTTCGGAGTTATCTCAGAAGTGCTGGCAACCTCCTCAAGGAGGTCTATATTTGGATACAGGTCAAGGGTCTTCGCTATGGCGGGAATAGGGATAGTCGCATTCATTGTCTATGGGCACCACATGTTCACATCGGGGATGTCGCCAGTCCTCCGATTCGTTACAATGGTCACTACCATGCTAGTAGCAGTTCCCACCGGGATCAAGATCTTCAACTGGCTCAAAACTATGCACGGGGGGTCACTTGTTTACAGGACGCACACGCTATGGGCACTCGGCTTCCTAGTTACATTCACCCTAGGAGGGATTTCCGGGATGTTCTTCCCATCGATAGCCATGGACACGCACCTTCACGAGAGTTACTTCGTAGTCGCCCACTTCCACTACGTACTGGTAGGGGGAACTGTGTTCGGATTCTTCGCTGCGATTTACTACTGGTATCCGAAAATGACTGGGCGCATGATGGACGAACGCCTTGGTACGCTTCATTTCCTCACTGCATTCATCTCATACAACGGAGTCTTCTGGCCTATGCACAGACTTGGCGTATGGGGCATGGCACGACGGCATCATACGTACTTCATCAGCACAGATGACTTTGCCAATCTACCTCCTGAAGCCGCGGATTGGAATCTGTTCATTTCCGTATCAGCATTCTTGTTCTTCCTCTCCAATTTCATCATGGTAGCCAACATGGTGATTTCCTATCTTCGAGGTGCAAAGGCTCCCGCAGATCCATGGGGAGGATGGTCATTCGAATGGATGACCGCTTCGCCACCACCGACCCCCTCATTCGGTCGCTATGAAGAGGGTGTGTGGTACGACCTTCCAAAACTTCGTGATGCCAATGAGCATGTTACCTCTGAACCCGGGCGATTCGCCAGGTGGTTCAATCGTCTCATGGTTCCCGATGATGGAAATGAGGAGGTGGCACATTGAGCGGCGATCATGATCACCATCCAAGTCCACTTGGGCCTCATGACTGGAGTCATGGAGCGCCGCACAATTCCTATGCACCAATAGTAATGAGCATTGGAATAGGTCTGTTTCTGTTTGTGCTCGCGGGAATGTTCGATTACGACCTTGAGTTGTCAGAGCACGTCTATACCGGCCATGGTCTTCTTTGGCTATTCGTAGCCATAATCATAACCGGATTGGGTCTATTGATTTGGTGGAGGCAGGATCTTTCTTTCGATGGGACCTACGAGCCTCTAGCCACAGGTGCGCCATTCCAAAATATACAAATTCGGAAGGTCGGAATGTTCGTATTCCTGATGTCTGAGATGATGGTCTTCACATCACTGTTCAGTACCTACATGAGATACAGGCTAGGGCTCAGGAGATGTGATGATGTTTTCGCAGACGGTCTTTTTGACCCCGTGACGAATCCCACCGGGTGGCAGGAAGCGGTCCCAGTTACTTGCTTTGAGCCGGCTAGCCACCTGATAGCATCGAGCTGGTGGCATTTAGCGCCAGGTGCGATCAACACCTTTGCACTCATCATCTCATCATTCACGATAGTTCAAGCGCTTCGCTACGCGAAGAAAACGGATATCGACGAGGAACTACGAAGGAAGAGGGTCACGGTGTTCCTCGGGACGACCTGGCTACTAGCAATACTATTCCTGACCTTGAAGATGGTCGAATGGTTCGTTGGATTCTATATACCGGATCTAGGATTCGTACACGAACATGACATCAAGTCTCTAGTTGCTGAAGGGTATACAATCGGAAATGATCACTACCAACACCACAGCTACGTCGATGAGGCTACTGGGGCTCACATGACTGCTAATATCAGAGTGTCTGCATCAACATTCTATGTTACCACTGGCACACATGGGGCTCACGTGGCTGGTGGCATAATAGGCCTAACATACATGACGTTCAAGGCATGGAGAGGGGGTTACACTCCTTCAAACGCCGTTTCTATTGAGTACTTCGGACTCTACTGGCACTTCGTGGATCTGGTCTGGGTCCTGGTGTTCCCCTTCTTCTACCTATATTGAGGCGATTAACTTGGCACATTACACAATTTTTGGAAGAGACCCATACTGGATGAACTTCTACGGACTTATGCTTTTGACTGCGATAGAAGTCGGTGCCGTGGGTGCGAATCTCGAGTCCACTGCTGAAGCTCTTGGGATGACTGAGAATGGAATCACTCTTTGGATCTTAACAATCATCGCTATTCCAAAATTCTTCATGATTGCGGGGATATTCATGCACCTTTACGGCGATCCTGACTCAGGGATTCTTACTATGACCGCGTTGTTCCCTGCATTTTTCATAATCATCATGATTTTGTTCATCGGGCTCACTCACCCAGATGCTGCGACTGGCCTCCCTGCATGGTGCAGGCCGGGTGCATGGGGCCTCTAACACCTGCAAGGTTCATTCGGGGCTTGCTACTGGCCAGTACGCTGCAGACGTCGCATAGCCTGGTATTGCGCCGGATTTGAAATCCGGTGTCCCTTGGACTCGGGAGTTCGAATCTCTCCGTCTGCGCCACTAATAATTCGGGGGATGAGGTCCGCCACGGACATGTAACTGATCTTGGTGGAACTCGAATTTTACAGGCGTAGTCATGGATATCTCACCATCTAAACTGATGTACAACGGTGGGCTGTGACCATGTTCTTCAGTGGGTTTCCCTTGCGAATCCAATGCCTTAATCTCGAATTTCTTACAGGGTTCCATGGTAATCTTACCCCATCTGCCAACGTGCTTACCCTTCTCCAGTGGCCCCATTACTCTGAGCATTTGGCCTTTTGAAAGTCCAAAACCGAGTACGATTGATGCGCTATCGCCAAATGGGTGCATTCCCGGAGCGACTCTGTATCCTCCTCCAAACGTCTCTGCTTGCATCATGGCGAAGAGGCCCGTTAGATCTACTTCAGAGCCTGGTTTATCATCCACTTTGATCCATGCCATCTGACTCTTCCATGCGAGGATCGCTTTAATTGCAAGGAAGGTGTATTTCTTCTGACCGCTTATCCATGAGAATTTACCTTCGTCTTTCATTCGATTGATGGAAGATGTCACTCCTCCGTCGCATTCCAGGAATGCCCATCTAACCAAATTCCCCTCACGAGAAAGGTTCCCCGTGACGGGATAATGCTGTGGAGGGGTTATCCCCGGGTGTTCCGGGGCTCTGAGGCCCTCAACTCTAATCGCCCCTACGGAGTAGTCATTCCCGTCCTTGAGAATCGATATTGCTCCTTGAATATCGTTCAGAGGAATCCCTATTGCTCTCGCGAAATCGTCTCCATTGCCCATTGGAATAATCCCAAGACGCTTTGAAGAGTCTCTTATCCCGTTTGCGACCTCGTGAACAGTACCATCGCCACCTACAGCAACCACCAAGTCATAGTCGCTATCTCTCAGGCTGCTAGCGATCTCAATTGCATGGCCAGTGCCTTCCGTCATATAGGCGGTGTACTCTATTCCAGATGTCTCAAGTGCCTTCTCAATCCTATGGAAATTCTTCCCCAGTTTACCATCTCTGGCATTCGGATTGACTATGCATGCGACTCGCATCATATTGACGACATGGGGATGAAGACTTCAAAGGCACGATGCGAGAGATGATGTGGAAGACATGGGGGGGAGAGGGCATGGATGCAGCTGATTACATGCGGAGAGCGATAGAAATCGCTTACCGTGGCAAGGGCAGTGTGCACCCCAACCCATTAGTCGGTTGCGTCCTTGTTAGAGATGGCGAAATCGTAGCAGAGGGTTGGCATGGCCATCTTGGTGGCCTTCATGCAGAGCAAGCTGCTATTGCCGATGCGGAAGAAAGAGGGATCTCAACGAGCGGTTGTACTGCATATGTTACACTGGAGCCTTGTAACCACCATGGAAGGACTCCGCCCTGTACTGAAGCACTCCTTTGGGCTGGGATCAAGAAGGTGGTGATAGGGGCCCTGGATCCTAATCCAACAGTGAGGGGCGGTGGGATGGAAGCCCTCAGGGAACAGGGTATAGACGTTGAGTCGGGACTGATGGAAGAGGATTGCATCCTCCAGATGCGTCCCTTCATGCACTGGTGTGTGGAAAGGAGGCCGCTTGTTCTGCTGAAAGCGGCTGTGGACTCCGATGGCAGAGTCGATGTGGATGATTCTTCACCTTCAGAACGATTTACTTCTGATTCTTCATTGAATTGGGCTCACAAAGTAAGGTCTGAACATATGGCAATAATAGTCGGGGTTGAGACGGTGGTTCGAGATGATCCGGAATTGACAGCGAGGGGGGTTGATGCTAAAATTCAACCAACGAGAGTCATCATAGATCCTAATGCAAGAATCCCGGAAAATAGTAAGGTACTTTGTGACGGTTTAGCGCCCACCATAATCATCCATTCAAAACCCGTATTATCCGAGGATATGCCACATGTTACAAGATATGTATTGCCTTCGGAAGATCGTGAAATCGAAGTTGAGAAGATTCTGGATTTGCTAGGTGACCTTCGAATTCAATCATTGATTGTTGAAGGCGGACCCTTAACTTGGAAGAAATTCTTGAAAGCGGGCGTTGTTGATGATGCCATTCTAATTCGCAGTCAGATAAGTCTCTCAAGCGGCGAACCGGGTGCTTTTGGAGAGTTAGACCTTCATGAAGCTGCCATGCAACAGATTTCACAAGAAAACTGCGGGGGAGACATCATGACTGTGTGGAGTCGTCGTCATTGACAATTTCGGCTTCAAACTCATTTTCTTCTCTACGTGCCCACAAGAATATTCCGACAGCAATCGTCGAAAGAATAATTGCGAATATCGCGACTATGGATAGGAAAGATATTCCCGACTTTGAAAAGAATGTGGTCTCTTCCTCGAATGCGGGTATGACGCTCTCATCGTAAACAGGACGGAGCATGATTAGATCAAATGCAGATGATGGGTCATACAAATCAGATGGTTGGGCAGGATCTAGATCTGAATAGCCGTCAGTCCTTATGGGGACTTCTACGACTACTTCAGAACTCACATCGATGGTGAGTAGCACATCAACTGTATATGGGACTCTAGGTTCCAAGAATTCAGAACCTGATATTATGGAATTGAATGGCAGTGACACTGCGGTCCCAGTGACGTCGAACTCAGTCCATTTCCCCCAATGTTCGGAATCAACGTCGAGTTGGATGTAGATGGTGTCTCCGACTGCTGTTCCTTGGCCCTGCGCATCGTCATTTCCATCTGAGCCGAGATCCACGTTAGGCCTGATCTGTGCTGCCTGTGCCGTATTCGTGTCCCAACCCAAGGAGCTGAATGATATTTGCATCTCAAAAGTTCCATTTGGAACCCATACATAGTGCCGGTCATCAGTGGAGAATGTGCCGAATGTGCTGGTTGGTCCATTGTTAAAGTGGCTCCACTCACCCTTCCAAGCATGTCTGAGCTGGTCTGTCTTCAGAGGTATTTTTCGGATGTCCATTACATCCTCATAGTGCTCTAATGCATCCCATACCGTGGCACTCGGATGATCGACGAATCCATCCTCATCGGGGTCCCTCATAACCTGGAGCGTCCTTGCAAGTGCAAGCGCCTTATCCGTATCTACAAGCCCGTGGCCCACCCTCCAATCGTGACATCTTCCGGTGTTCTCAGATACGTAGCAATCCTCAGGGATGTTGTTGCATGCATCGTCGTCATTTCCTTCTTCACACGAGTTCCGAAGTAAATCGTAGTTAGATGTCAACTCGAGGATGAGTTCGACCTCATGTACCCTGGACTCGTTTCTTTCTCTCCAATTCTCGAACTGAATGCCCTTCGCTGTACCGTTGAAGTAGAGGCTTTCTCCTTCATCGTGATCTTCAATCTGATAATCGGCGGCCCCCAACGACGGTGCTGCTGCAAGTAACAGTGTGGCTATACCCCCGATGTGGGGCGTCGCCATGCTTGTCCCTGAGATCGACATGTAATACATGTCTCCCTGCGCGGTTGTCGAGGCGTCGATAGCAGTGGCTCTTGGAGATGTAGCCCAAATATCTCGACCTGGGGCTCCCAGATCTGGCCAAGTATGCTGCTGTGTTGTCCAACCGCGACTTGAAAATGAGGTTATTGCAGATCCGTCATGAGTCAGAGCAGCGATTGAAATCGCACTTGGTGTATTTGCATATACATTTGTCCTAAGGTCATCTTCCGATTCTTCACCGCTACCGCCCGAGTTCGAAGCAGCAAAAATCACTGCAACCCCGTTATCATAGGTGAGCATGTCGGTGAGCAGTGTGACTGCATTGCTAGGATTGTAGTCTCCATTGGTACCCCATGAATTAGACACGACGCGGATATTGTATTCATTCAATCCTGGCCTACTATGCTGGTAGGTCCATTCCAATCCCTCCACTGCTGCGAAGATGGAAGCTCCATCGCCTGTACCGAGCGCAACTATTGTTGCTCCCTTGGCAGTGCCCAGTCGCCTTCCTGCAGAAGCGTCTCCGTTTCCTGCAATCGTTCCGCCTACGTGTGTTCCGTGGCCCGATGAAGTATCAGAATTACAATTGGGGGCATCGACCCATGCCACGCCGGTCCATTTCGCCGACCAGATCAGTTTCTCTCCAGACCATGGTTCGCCGCAGTCGAAGTCTGGATGCTCTCCGTCTATCCCCGTGTCCAAGTCTACTGCCGTTGCTCCTTCGCCATCATATTCGGTAAATGACAAGTCTGATTCAGTCTTGACAATTCCATCGGTCCCGATAATCACCCTGTGCCAAGCGAGGCTGGCATTCACCACATTGACCGTCTCGTGCATCATTGACTCGACATCATTCTGATCACCTGGCAAGAAAAAATGCTCAATGAGGAGGTTTGCTTCCATATGTCTCACGAAGCTGAATCTGGATATTTCGGCGATAGATGCGGAGGTTGCAGATATCAAGCCGCCATCCAGAACATCCATCTCACCAATGACTTCTGCGCCGGTTGATTCGATGGCCCTCCAGAGATCGCCTTCAGCATTCTGGTCAAATTGAATGATTGCCTCAATTCTATCTGCATTGGAAAGCTCATGAATGAGTTCTGACGTCATTTTCGAGTAGTCGGGAGTCGTTGGGTCGGCAGTAACTGTGGAGGAAATTGATGTTCCAAGCATCAATGCGACCAGCAGTAATGAAACCCAGCGCATGGTCATTGGTCAAGAGCGTCTTTCTTCAAGGCTCCTAAATGCCGTTCAGGTGAAGGATATAACCGATTAATGGTGGGCGATACAGGATTCGAACCCGTGTCCTAGCGTCCGAAGCGCCAGATGATATCCAGACTACACCAATCGCCCACCCGTTGACGACAGTCCCCCCGTCTTCAATGCGACGGGTGGGTGGTAACAGTTGGATGGGCCGTTGAAGACTTATGTTGTCGTCACCCCCGAGCATGGCCGGCTTTTTCTCAGCCTCTTTGATTGGATCTCTATTCTTGGGCTCCACGCCCCACTGCTCTGACAATTATTCTAGACAGGCTCCTATGTACTCTGGTCGTGATTGCCAATTCGACTTGCCAGCCAATTTGCTCCATCCCATGTATCAAATCACTCCATTTTCTCCCCATGACCTCTGCAGTGTCGGGTATTTCGAGATCGTCGACGCGATATTCCGAGGAAGTGGGCAATATCGTTACTATGCGTCCTTCTGGATCTATCTTTGAAGCTGTGTAACATGCTGTCATGAATACCTCGAAGGCATCTGAGGAGGATCTAGAATTCCTGGCATAAGGAGGATCAAAGATGAAAGCTGCATTTTTTCTCACGCCCCACAAATCACCCATCTTGCTGACATCAGATTGTTGGAAGGCTGATTGAGGGGGTGTCGGCCCAAAAACATGCTCAAAATTCATTTTAGAACCCTTGATCATCTCACGGTCTAAATCACTAGCTAAAACGGGTATTCCACGATGGTGTGCCTGAATGGGAATACAACCAGTTCCACTAAATGGGTCGATTACTACGGAAGGCGGTTCGCCTTTTGAGTAAGCCAGAGAGATGAGGAGGCTTGCAAGACGCGGGTCCAGGGTTACAGGTTTGAAGAAAGGCATAGAGGTCATTGGCTGGTTCAAGAAGGGATGGTTAACCGTATTTTCAATACCGATCACTGCAACAGGCTCTGAGGCCAGTGGATCGGGATGTTGGGGTTGGTCTGCTGCACCTGCAAGGATGATGCGTACCGTGATCTCAGGATCGTTAAGATCGACGGTGGATCCCATATTGGTGATTTCTTTGCCGATAGTGCCTTCGATGGTCCTCCTCTTGAATCCCGGAACACCATCGCCAAGAATGGTGGTTCTGACGGCAAATGTGTCATTTATCGGGTACTCAGATAGCCATTGCCGTATTGATTCCGATATCCCCTCAACCCTCATTGGGAGGATGATGGCGTTGTCGAGAATCATGCTGGAATGAGAGCATGTGATATCGGGGTTTTCTTTTTGTTCCACAATTACAATCCTGGGATGTATTGCCAGATCGGAGTCGTATATTCTGAGTACCTCTTCTCTGAATAGCCGTGGATGCCATCCGGACCCGACTATCATCCTAACCTTGGTGTGCGCTGGTGGAACGGTCCTTCAACCCTAAAGCCCTAAATCGACTCGCGGTGGATGGTCGTAACCATGGGATGCAACCTCAGAGATCTGGTATCGCCGCATTCCATGGATCTTTCAGAGTTGAGGGGGCAGCGAGTTGCGGTGGATGTTTTCCTGAATGCGTATCAATTCATAACCAGCCTTACTGGTCCAGATGGGAGGCCTCTTTCTCATGAAGGTCGTGTGACTGCGCATCTGTATGGTTTTCTCGATCGGGCCTCGTCGCTTGTAGCACATGGGATAGATCCTGTTTTTGTCTTCGATGGTAAGGCACCTGATTTGAAACGTGATACGCTTGATGAACGTAGAAGCAGGAAGCAGGAAGCTCGACGTCGCTGGGAGGCAGCGATTGAAGCTGGTGACCTGGGCTCTGCAAAGAAGTTGGGGCCGCAGATTGCAGAGTATACTCCTTCCATGGTTCAAGATACAAAACGTCTGTTTGACTTGATGGGTATCGTGTGGATTGACGCGCCTATGGAGGCTGAAGGTGCTGCA
>JAZANC010000171.1:0-3474 GCA_036228805.1 Thermoplasmatota archaeon | reverse complement strand
GAGCCATTCCAGAGTCTATCGAACTGATCTCGGAATTCTGGATTGTTTTCCCCCTCAGATCCGGTGGTTGTGATGTCCAGCCACAGATCCATGAGTCATTCACTCCAGAAATGTGGCTGCCTGATCGGCGCTTGCGCCTTCATGTACAATTGCTCTGAGGGCCTTAATCCGAGCAATTCGATTGGTTGAAGCGAAGATCTGCCGACCTATGCACACTCCAGAAGCTCCTGATGACACTGCACTTTCTACAATTTCGAGTGTTTTGATGAAAGGCTTACCGCTTGGGCCACCCGCGATTAATACTGGAATGGGAACTGCGGAGCAGACCTCTGCGAAGGACTCGCCGTCTCCCGTCCATGGCACCTTGGCCACATGACACCCCAATTCCCACGCAACACGAGCTGCGTGTGCGACACCTTTGGTCGCATCCCTATTACTAAGCACCAGATTCGGGCCTCTTGGATATACCATTCCTAAAACCGGAAATGAATATTTCAATGCAGAAGCGGTAAGATCGCCTACTGATTCTATCATCTCATATTCCCTGCTATCTCCGAGATTAATCTGACAAGAAAGGGCGCTTGCACCTCTCTTGTGGGCTTCCTTTGCGGTTCCAACGATAACCTTCCTATCCGCATTTTCTCCCCCGTGTACCGTAGATGCTGATACGTGCATTACGAAATTTTTCCATTTTGTCCTCGATAGTTGATGTGAGAGCACTCCTTTCTGGAGTACGATTGCATCGGCGCCTGCAGATATGCAATCATCCACGGTTGAGTCGATGTCATTGAGTCCTTCCAATGGATACGAGCTCAAGCCGTGATCCATGGGTACCCATATGCCCTTGCCACCCGGCAACAACGATGAGAGAGCGTCGTTGACGTCATCTGCCATGTGGCGAACTAACAGGTCGGTGCGTTTGAATCTCTGCTATTCGCCTGCAAAATCTGCAACTACTGGTGCATGGTCTGAAACCGTAAGTCCGCCTTCCCGTATTATATCCGCCGAGATAAAGATTTCAGAGGCTGCAGGGTTGGCGAGAACGTAATCGATTCTCCACCCTCTATCGAGCTCCCTGGCCCGGCCCCTGTTAGACCACCACGAATAAGGGCCCTTTATTGGGCCCAAATGACTCCTGAGTAAATCTTCCCAACCAATATCGATCAGTCTGTCGAACCATTGCCTCTCATGGTCCAGAAATCCGGACGTCCTCTTGTTTCCTTTTGGATCCCAGATATCGTTCTCAGTATGAGCTATGTTCAAATCTCCACAGAGTAGAGCAGGTTCCTTTGATTCGACGAATTTCCTACTCCAATCGAGCATATCTTCTAGCCATTGGTCTTTGTAGTCCTGGCGCTCCTTCCTTGCAGAGCCGTTTGGGAGATACATATTGATGCAGGTCATAGTGCCATGCTTTGTAACCAGGACCCTTCCCTCCGGATCCCTAGTCTCATCCAGATTGGTATCAATCCCCCTTTCAATCTCTTTCATTGCAATTCTTGAGCACGACATGACTCCGGAATACCCCTTCTTATTCGCTGGATGCCAGATTAACTCATATCCCTCTGGCTTGGACCATTCCGTTGGCATCTGTTCAGGCAGCGCCCTCACCTCTTGGAATAGCATAATGTCCGCGTCGATTTTCCTAATGAAATCATCAAGCCCCTTTCTATGAGCGGCTCGGATGCCATTCAGGTTCCATGTGACGACCCGCATAGAGATGGTCTCACTGAGATAGGTCTTTGACTTTCTCGACAAGATCTAACCTACTGATTCGCCACATACCAAAGGGAGTGAGCATTACCGAGATGAATAAAACGATACTCACAAGTTGCGCTACTGTCATTAAATCAATACTTACAGTCAGATAGAAAGCCCATTGTACGAATGTGGAAACTAAGGCTTGAGTTCCGATAATTGTGAATCCTGTGGCAAGGATGCCGCCTATTAGGCCGATAGCGATATGTTCGCCTAACAGCATCCCCCCAATCTTATTGATTGGAGCGCCGAGTACTCGCAGTGTTGCAATCTCCACATCTCGTTCTGCAAGATTCATGATTAGTGTGTTGAATAAAACAACAATCGCGATGATGATGCCAAGCGCCAGGATAGAGCCGAAAAATGCCTGCTGCTGTTCTAAAAGAGACTCAAAAGTTGAGATTAAGTCCTCTTTTTGAGTTACTCCGAGTGAAACCTCGCCCAATTCGCTGTCCACTTCCACCCCCTGTGGAAGTTCAATCAAAACAGAGGTCGCCTCTATCCCCACCACGGGCACGAGGTCCTGTCGATGGAGATATACGGTCCGAGATATTTCTCCTTGTGTGATTCCGGTTATCTCGATATTCATCGAAGTTGAGCCGAACATAATTGTCTGAGTTTGGCCAATTTGCCAATCTAGAAAGTACTGCAATCCCTCATCAACTAGCACCTGAGTAGTCTCAGAATTAGGCACAGGAAGAGATCCTTCTTTGAGATTTAGAACTATCATAGAATTGTCATTGGTTGATATTGAATCTAATCCATTGGCCAATATGTATCTCGTATCCCCCTCCGGATTGGCTGGGAACGCTAGCTTCCACTCGTAATTTGCGTCCCTCTTATCAGCCCATTCACTGACTGCTGCCTCGCCTCCGATCGGGACTACAACTTCAGCGTCCCAGTTTTGATTATCCTCAACATTACCGACTATCGCATCTTCCATGGTGCCCATCATCAGCGTCATACTCCCAAAAATTAGCATTGACATACCAACAGCAAAGAACGTGAAGAATAGTCTAGTTGGTTTTCTTATGCTGGACCTGATTGTCAGGCCTACGGTGGAAGGGAATCTGGAAGTTAACTTCTGTAGCATTCTGGATGACAGCCTAATCTGATGTTGTCCGCGCATGATTTCTAGAGGTTGCAGTCTAGAGGCTTGCAGGGCTGGGAGAATGCCAGAAAACAGGACCAGTACCATGGCGATTCCAGATATTTGCAGGATAATGGGGTTGATATCTGCAGATTCGATAATTGGTATTCCGATTATTTCTTCGTACAGACCTAACATAGACGGAGCGCCGAATAATATTCCGAATATCGCCCCAAAAAGACAGCCTACTAAGCCAATTATTATTGGCATCAGGATGTATCCGGGAATTATGGTGTTTCTCGGAATCCCAAGAGTCCTCAGTATTGCAATTTCCCTGGCCTGAGATTGTACAAGTCTCTGAAGACTCAGGAAGATGGTTATCCCAGCGACTATCGCAATCATTGCGGTAACTGGCACATAAATCTCCATTGCACCTTCAGCATCGGCACGAAGGAATTCTACTGATTCGACTCCAGAGCGGCTGTATACCAAGGAGGGAGAGTCGTAGTTTTCTTGCAGGATAGAGTCGAGTTGACCCAAAAAAAACGTGTATTATTAACCATCCATATAAAACGTCGACGGGAAGTGGTATTACGGGGGTACCGCGAAATATATGAGGAGGCGGT
>JAZANC010000170.1:0-2516 GCA_036228805.1 Thermoplasmatota archaeon | reverse complement strand
TAATCACAGAGATGAGTGCTCCTGTGGAGCCGATTGGATGGTGTGGTGATTTAGGTATAGAGACAACTGCTGCATTGGGCGGTTTCGCAATTTCGGTAATTGGGGCGGCCAACATAATTGGGACCCTAATGGCAGGATGGGCTGGCAAGAGATTCGGCAAGAAATGGCTATTATCGGGGATTTATGCCGGACGATCGATAGCAGCTGCTTGGTTTATTCTAACTCCAATAACCGCCAACACCGTGCTGGTATTCTCATTCGCAATGGGCTTTCTATGGCTTGCCACAGTTCCACTTACCAGCGGATTGGTGGCACATATATACGGACTCAGATATATGGCAACATTGTATGGGATAGTATTCTTTTCACATCAAATGGGTAGTTTCGTTGGTGTCTATCTTGGAGGGGTTCTCTACGATGCATATGGCAGCTATACGATTGTTTGGTGGATAGGTATAGCAGTGGGCGTTTTCTCATCATTGATCCATCTTCCAGTACGAGAAGAGTCTCGAGTTGCCCCGACTATGGCCTAAATTGGCAACGCTTAGGAGTACGCGCATCTGGTCCGGGCTGTGAGCGTGTTCAAGGCGTACGATATACGCGGCATAGCGGGGTCTGAAATTGACGCCTCTTTTTCTAGAAGGCTAGGGCGGTCTATCGTGGACTTTACAGGGGCTTCATCGATAGCCGTAGGGCGCGATATTCGAACATCTGGAAAGGAATTGCATGAAGCTGTGATGGATGGAATCAGATCATCTGGTTGTGATGTTGTAAACCTTGGAATAGTGCCTACAGGAGTTGTTTATCGCTCGACTGTGGATATGGAGATAGACGTGGCTGTAGCAATTACAGCAAGTCACAACCCTCCAGAATATAATGGATTCAAGATTGTTTATTCTGGTTTGCCCCTGGCAGGAAGTGATCTACAAGATCTGAGATCCATTTTCGATTCGATATTGGAAGAGGAGGGTGGTCTTGATGGCGCCTTGATTGATGGGACTGGCTATGTTAACTCCGTTATCGAAGAGATAGTGAAAGATATAGGGCCCATAAACCGGAAAATAGTGGTTTCAGTCGATGCGGCCAATGCTGTTCCTGGGCCGTATGTTGTTGATCTATTCGAGAAATTGGGTGTAGAAACTGTAGCAATTAACTGTGAATGGAATGCTGATTTACCTGCTCATCCGGCTGATCCGACTCGTCCTGACAACATGAGGGAATTGTCAGCTTCAGTGGTATCTTCAGAGGCTGAATTTGGTATCGGCTTGGACGGAGACGGTGATAGGATTGGCGTAGTTGATGAAAATGGAAGATTCATTCACCCGGATCGTTTGATTGGACTTTTTGCCAAGGATATCCTGCTCAATGAAGATCTGAGTAAGGATTCGGAAGAGAGTCGCACTATCCTGTATGATGTGAAATGTAGCATGGGCGTTGATGAGGCCATAGCATCAAGTGGGGGGATTGGTAGGATGGTTAGGACGGGTCATTCTTTCATGAAAAGAGAATTGGCTTCCTCTCCATCGATAAGATTCGCCGGAGAAATGTCCGGTCACCTTTTCTTCAATGACCGTTGGAACGGATTCGACTGTTCGCTCTACAACAGTGCGAGACTCATAGAGCTCGTGGCGAGGTTGTCCGATCCGAAGAATGGTGGTATTGGATTCTCCGACCTTCTTTCTTCGGTTCCGGAGTACCCATCAACGGGAGAGTCGAAAATCAATTTTGAAGGTGGGCGAGATGAGATAATGGAATCGGTGCGCTCATCATTCTCGGACTTACAATTTTCAGAGGTCGACGGAGTGCGAGTCACATATCCAGATGGATGGTTCCTATGCAGACCCTCTAACACAGAGCCGATCCTAATCATGAGGGCGGAGGGCCGGACAGAGGCTGCGCTAGAGTCCATCCTATCGGATGTCCGTGCCCGCATAGGCGGGGTCATCAATCTCAGAGAGTTGCGTTGAATCACTCGTCGTCGAGATCGTTTCCGTTCATGAGGAGCGGGAGTGCGACAATTAGTCCGCAGCATACTGCTCCGATGGCGGTGAAAACAAGTCCTGCGCCGGCCATAAGGCCACCGAGTCCCTCGAGACCTGCTGCCTCTCCGACCTCATCGGTGATCATTCCAAGGATGATTGAGCCAAGTACGCCATCTACGACGTTGATACCGACAGCACCGAATCCCATCCATACGCCCTTCTTCTTGTAGTTCCATAGCAGGAAACCTGCGTAGGCGAACAGTCCGGCGGATGCAGCTCCGAGAATTGGAGACACGTAGAACCAGAATGAATATGACGTCTCATCCGCCATGAAAATTTCGATATTCTCTCCTGCGCTTGCCAAATCTAACAGTGCCATTATGACTCCTATGCCTCCAAGAAGCATGGCTAGAGCTCCGAAAACTCTTGGCCCACCACTCTTCTGATTTGCATAAACGATCGTTGTTCCGGCTGGTGCAGAGGTTGCTTCTCCCTCTAATGTCATAGGTAACGCTGTAACTCTACATAGTTAAC
>JAZANC010000169.1:0-11208 GCA_036228805.1 Thermoplasmatota archaeon | reverse complement strand
ACGCGATAGTGTTGCCCTGAGGTTAGAAAGCGCTTCCTCTACTAGTGCCTCGTCTTCCTGAGCAGCGAACGCGATCTCCCCTACGGTCATTGAGCGACCGGCGCCAAACAAGATTGCTTCCAGAATCGTGGAGAGTTCGGGCTGATCCATCAGACAACCTCCTCGATTTCAGGAGGTGGGTGCAATCTTGAAGATAATTCCTCGAAATCGGATTCATCCGGGTAAAGATCTGTAAGAATCACTGAACCATCAATCGCATCCTTCTGCTCGATTGAGGCATACCCCCGGTTGACCAGGAATAGTGTTGCAACCATTGCCGCGACCTGTGCTTCAGCATTGGCTTCCTCGCGTGTTGTACCGCTTTCCATGGACCTATCGGCTAGCTCCTCGGATATGGCTGAAAGAGTGCAGGTTTGATCCTCAGGATTTGTCCGCATTCGCATGGCCTCCCAAGTCCTTCTGATGTCTCCCTCCAGATCTTCGACGTGCAGGCTCCCACTGAATCTTTCGCGTGCGATTTCGAGTGAGGCCCTCCGCTTCTCGGCGATCTTTAGACGTAAGTTCTGCTCTTCGGATATCCTGCTTGCAGCTTTCAATCCCATCAATAGTTCTCCGAGAGTAACTGGTCGCCCCTCATCCCTCTGAATTCTTCCAGCGAACATATCTGGAAGACGTTCCTTGTGAGTTCCGGTAATTATTCCAACTGAGAAATTGTAATCATTATCATCGAAATCAGACTCCCAACCGCCATCATAAATCCAAGTTTCATCGACTTCATCCTCGTGATTTTGTCTTTCTATGAGGGATTCCGCCTGGCCTCTGAGTACCTGCCATGCCATGCGAATGAGGCGGCCGCATGTGGGTAAATCGATGTCCTCTGCATTTTCGATTCTTGTTGAAAACATCTCAAGGAAAGCGGATAAATCGACGGCCCATGGATCTAGATCCTTGTCCTGAAATAACTGCAATACGAGTGCTACTGATCTATCAAAAGGATCATTCAGAAATTGGTGCTCGGCCTCTTCCATCTCAGCTAATTCTAGTATCCTATCCAGGTAGGCACTGGTCTCCAAGTCTACCTCGTCAGTGATTAATCGGGCTACGATATCATCGCGTAGGGCCTTCGCATCAAGGATGCCCATGTAACCTCACTCCGTCTCCGACATCTGTCCCATGTCTTCCTTTCGTACGGTGGCATCAATCGATGCAGCGGGGTTCCTTTCACTTCCATCGTCTGCTGCTTCAGCGCGGTCTCGTAATTCTCCCAAAGGATCCTTCTCTCCTCGCTCGATACTTTCAGGGTCTACCCCTGCGCGTTCCATCACTCCTCCAATAGAGGATAACGCGTCAATAGGTTCTGGCACGATTGGTCTCTTTGAAGGGTGAGGGAGGTTTTCTGGTAGCATGTCTGAAGTTGATGGAGGGCCTTGGGCTTCCATTTCTTTCTCGAATGCTTCGCCGAGAGCCAGTGCGGCCTCTCTGTTGAAATCGGTAATTCTCCTACTTACGCCATCTCCAGCATGCGTGATTCCGACGTGATGATTGGCCATTGAAAGGCTGACTTTCCTCAACGTGACCATGATGAATTGAGCGGCCTCACTTCGCCGTCTGCACAGCATTGCAATCCGTTGACAATTGAATGGGTCGAGATTTTGGTCCACCTCATCGAAATAATAGAATGTACTTGGCTCAAAATCTTGGATGGAGAAAACAAGTGCTAGTGCAGCCATGGACTTCTCTCCGCCGGAGAGTTGCGATCTTCGTGTTTTCTGACTCTTACCCGGTGGGACGCAGTCCATCTCCAATCCGCCATCGAAGGGGTTTTCTGGATTCTCAAGCCTCAATCTCCCATTGCCGCCTGGTTGAAGGATAGCGTATACCCTCGAGAAATTCTCACTGATGTGCTCAAAGACCGCGAGGAGCCTGCTCTTTCTTTCATCCTCGAGTCTGTCTACGATATCAACGAGCATATCGCGCCTCTTCCTAAGTGTGGAGCCGTCTTCGATGAGTTGCTCTATCCTATTTGCAGTCTCATCATACTGTTCGATTGCCAGCATATTCACATCGCCTAGGCCGTCGAGTTTCCTCTCAATCTTTGATATGAGTCGTTCAACCTCGGCCAAGGTTGGCATCTCTTCATCAGGGCCGGGGATTTCGATTTCCTGATCGAGAAGTTCCTGTTTCAGGTCCCTTGCAGCGCTTTCAGCCGACATGATGCTGTGATTGAGTGCGTCAATTGTGACTTGTATTCGTTCCCTCTCGGATCGTTTGTTCTGAGCCTCGGTACGAGCTTGTGAACGCTCTTCGATGATTGAATCTCTCCTAGATGAGAGGATACCGAGTTCCTCGCTTGCGTGTTTTGCCCTGGATCGGAGCTCGGAGAGTTCAATTCCAGCATTTTCCGCCGATGAATTGATTCCATCTATCTCCTTTCTTTGTGATTCGCATCGCTCAATAAGGCGGTTTTTCTTTTTCTCGAGTTCAGTGATTCTACCCTTTAGAACGACGAGGCTGACGTCGGCTGATTCTACTTTTGCAATGGCCTGCTGTCTTTTGACTAGCGCCTTGCCTTTCTCAGTCTCAGCCTCGGAAAGAGTTCTCGAGAGGTGGTCTGGAGATTGCTTGAGGAGATCTTCACTTGCTGCCTTCCGCGCGTCTACTGCTTCTTCGAGATGTTCCTTCGCCGCAATAAGATCGGATGATGCCACTCTTCTTGCCGCCTCACATCGCTCTAACTCGGACCTCGCGCTTTCCAATCGCTTTGAGATGTTCTTCACATCGGCCTCTGCTCTATCCAGATCAGCCTTCCATTCCCTGGCACGGGACTCCGACTCGGAGCCTGAAAATTCTGCAATTTTATCAGTGAGTTGCTGAACTGAATCCCTAGTTTCCCTGAGAGCGGCTTCCACAGTAGCTCTCACTAAACTTGCTTCATTGACAGCACCCTCTAACGGTCTGAGTGAAAGAGAGGGGTCGGAAGGTCCGAAGGAAGGGCTGTTTCGAGATGAAGAGCCCCCTGTCATGGCGCCGCTTCCTTCCACTATGGATCCATCGAGAGTGACTAATCTGACTCCGCCCATATTTCTCCGAGCAACGTCAAGATTCTCCACAAGCAGTGTGCTCCTACTTACAAGATGGATGGCATTCTCGATTTCTGAAGGATAGTTCAAGAGTTCGTGCACAAAACCGATTACCCCTGGATTCCTGGCAACCATTAGAGATCTGCCCTGAGGGCGTTGTCTTCCAAGTCTATTGAGAGGCAAGAATGTGGCTCTTCCGCCACCATTTTTCTTGAGCCAAGAGATACAGTCTGCTGCGACCTGATCATCTTCGACCACGATGCTCCGCATACCTCCGCCCAGTGCATGTGCGATCCCCTCCGCATGATTGTCATCTTTCGGAGATGCCAGTTCTGCAATGGAGCCAAGTATGCCCTTCACAGACCCCTCCTGTCGAAGTCTGGTCAATGCTGCAGCGACCGCTGCTGAACCGTGTGTCTGGGCATCTAACCTGGCTCTTGCCTTCTCAAGTCTCATCTCGGCCTCCCTGTATCTTGAGTCGGCCCTGTCTCTATCCTCGCGCAGCTGTGACTCGATCTTTCTCAATCGCATCAATTCCTCGCCAAGTTTAGCTGGATCATCTCTATCTGCCTCGATCTGCATGTCTTCGCCATGTATCTCCAAATCATCTCTGAGAAGAGTAGCCTGCTCATACTCCTCCTCGAGAGAGGCTACTGCCTCCATGGCGATGGCCGTAGATTGATTGGCCCGATCAGAAGTTAGCGTGGCATTCGAATAAGAATCTTGTGCGGCGGTCACTGCATCACTTGCCTTCCCAAGTGCTCTACTAAGGTCCATCTGGAGTTTGCTGCCTGTTTCCAGAGTGCTCTTCGCCTCTTTTATGGAGGCTTCATATTGCTCAATCTCAACATCTGCATCTCGAATATCATCAGATGCCTGGGCCTTTGACGCTTCATGTTCATCGATGGAAGTCTGAACGCGGTTAATCTCATCGATATCAATCTCAAGGTCGATCTGGGCCTCTTCGACGGATGTTTCGAGATCACTTATTCTGTCCTTTGATCTCTCTATCTCTACCTCAAGAGCTCTCATCTTATCTATGATTTCACGATTTTCGCCCGTTGAGAGTTCCTCTATCTGCTGACCTACCTCGGCAAGTTCCTCTTCCAGGGAAAGTAGGTCTTTCTCCCTCTGGCGCGCTTCTTCGAGGAGAGCGTGTGATCGTGTTCTATATCCTTCTTGTTCGGATCTCAGTGCATCGGATTCATGTATTTTGGCAAGATATCTGCATTTGGATAAGGCTGCACGATTGAGTTCGAGTTCATCTTTGAGATGCTTGAATCGTAACGCTTGCTCGCGCTCCTTGCCCAAGCTTTCGAGTTGCTTCCTCTGATCGGCTTCGAAGAGGTCTATTGTCTCCATTGATCCTTCGACTTGCTTTCTTTGTGCAGATGCCTTCCGTATATCTTCATCATAGGCTGTTACTCCTGCGACGTCTTCCAAAATGGCCCTGCGGCGATGGGCGGTCATCGTGGCAAGGGTCGTCACATCATTTTGTAGTACGACATTGTATCCGTCTCCCCTGAGGCCTGCTTCTTTGAGGATTCTTCTGAATTCTCCCGAGGATGTTTTTTCGTTATTTATCCTGAACTCGGATTTCGGATCGCCTTTTTCTGTGAGTCGGACCGATCTAGTGAAAGCTACCTCGTCAGAATCTACCCTCAGTTGTCTAGAGCCGTCAGATGATTTTGGATTGGTGAAAGTCAAAGTGGCGGACATTCGCTTAGCTGCCCTCCCACTATTTCCCCCGTTGAATATGAGTTGCTTGAGATTCTCGGCTCTGAGTGCCTTTGTCGATCTAGTTCCCAGGACGAATTGTATGGCATCCCCGGAATTCGATTTACCGGAACCATTTGGGCCAGTTATAGCAGTGAATCCGGATTGGAATGGGATGGATACTTCTCCTCCAAATGACTTGAAGTTGAGGACGTCTATCCTTACTAATCGCATTTCCCAATCCCCACAAAGCGGTTTTTTTCACCACTTCAGACACGAAGCGGCTCTCGGCGGCATTATCAACATTGAGTATCAACGAGGGCGCAGCATATCGATTAGTGGGGTTGATTGCAATCACCGTTTTTTTCCTGCCAAGGTTCAATTCAGTGGGTCTTTTGCAATGAGCAATGGGGAGCATGCGTGGCATTGAGTTCGATGTCGTGATTGTCGGCTCTGGTATCGCCGGATTGTTCACTGCACTGAGGTGTACGCAGAGGGGGCTAAGTGTGCTGGTGGTAACAAAAAGCAGGATCGCATCGTCTTCGACCAATTGGGCTCAGGGTGGAATCGCTGCAGTTCTGGATGTGGACGATGAAAAGGCAATAGAAGCCCATGTCCTGGATACGATATCGTCTGGAAAGGGCCTCTGTGACGAGGAAGTGGTTCGCTCGGTCGTATCTGAAGCAGCTCACAGAATATCCGACCTCGTATCTTTTGGCGTGGGGTTCGATAGCGGGGTTGACGGGTATCACAAAGCGAGAGAGGGTGGTCACTCCGAGGCTAGAATTCTGCATGCCAAGGATCGGACAGGTGCAGAGATTGAGGGTGCGTTGGAAGCGGCGACATCCGAGAAAGGCATGACGGGGCTCGTCATAAAGGAAGATTGGATGGCAATCGACATAATTCAGAAAAAGCATGGTGATCCATTATCAGGAGTCTGCGGGATATGGTGTCTAAAGCCAGATGGTCTGGTCGAGACGATACGCGGATCGGCGGTAATACTTGCCACAGGAGGTTGCGGAATGCTGTATAATTCAACAACAAACCCCACGATTGCAACGGGCGATGGCGTTGCGATGGCGTCGAGATGTGGTGCTGATATTCGCGATATGGAATTCATACAATTCCACCCCACGGCATTAGAAGGTCAAGAACGGCCTTTCCTGATTACTGAAGCGATGAGGGGGCATGGAGCAGTCTTGATGACTGTAGAAGATCACATCAGATGGCGTAAGGAAGGCGGATCGGTCGCCGATTGGTCCTACATGAAGAAATACTCTCCAATGGGTAGTCTGGGCACCAGAGATGTGGTAGCAAGAGCGACTGACGCGGAGCTGAAGATGAGTGGTGAATCTCACGTTCTGCTGGTAACCGAACATCTCGACGTGGATTCTTTGCGTGACTCATTCCCGACAATATGCGAACGTCTTGGTGAACAGGGATTGAGTCTTGGGCCGGATCCGATACCCGTTCGCCCTGCTGCACACTATCTCGTCGGCGGGATATCTGTCGATCAATTTGGCAGGAGCCTGAAAGATGGGGAGGTTATTCCAGGCCTATACGCCATTGGAGAAACAGCCTGCACAGGGCTCCATGGCGCCAATCGTCTCGCTTCGAATAGTCTTCTCGAAGCGGTGGTTTTTGCTGAAAGATGCTCGGAACATGTATCTGAGTTCGCTCCTGAGGCGAATAAGATCGAACATATTCCAGATTGGAGGGCTGAGGGACTGTCTGAGTTGATTGAGCATGCTCCTCTTGGAACTGATTTACTCGCCCTCAGGAATATGATGACGCGCGATGTTGGACTTGTTAAGAGCGATTCGAGACTTATGAGAGCCAGGCGGAGGGTGTCACATCTAGAAGATGAGTTGGAAACCATATGGAGAGGGAGTCTTCCAACCAGAGAGCTGGTTGAGCTTCGAAATCTAATCATATGTGCTGGACTCATAATCGAATCTTCAATTAAAAGAAGAGAGAATATCGGTCTGCATTACAACATTGACTTGGAGTGATGTCTCATACGGAATTCGCAGTCTCGATTGCTTTCACCAATGCGTAGAGTGTCGAATTTACAGGCACGGGAACTCCGGATATCTCGGCTTCTTCGGATATACGGCCGCAGAGTGAATCGATTTCTGTTCTTCGGCCGGACATTAAATCTTGAAGCATGGAACATCGATTGTTCGAAGTTGACCTTATCACCTCGATTACCCTGCTCTCGATATCGATATCGGGGAAATCAACTCCCTTACTTCTTGCAACTGTTGCTGCTTCGGATGCAGCTGCCAAAGAAAGTGAAAGTAGATGCGGGTCCGATTCTATCATCCCGTTCTCGAGACCTGCAATCGCACAAATGGGATTTATTGCAACATTGATAATCGCCTTCATCCATATCGAAGAGTTGAGGTCTGGGGACCACGATGGTTTGAGATTGGCATGCTCGAATGCCTGAATCAGTGATGTTTCAATCTGTCCGGGAGACTTGCTCTCAAGGGATCCTAGGGTTATATCTCCAAAACCAGCCCAATGTATCCCTCCAGACTCGTCTTTCCAAGCGCCATGAGTGGTTGAGCCCCCTAGCACTCTTTCTTTGCCTATAATCTGGTTCAATTTCTCGATATTTCCTAGACCATTCTGTAGACTCAGAACCATGCCAGACGTAACGAGCACATTACGAGCTATCCGACCGAGTAGCTCAGTATCTCCCGACTTTCCGCATATTATTGCGATATCAATCGAATCAGATACTTGGGATGCTTCTTCATCTATCGTTGTATCCACGACCTCAAATCTACTTGGCGGAATCATCTCGATTGGACCATCGTGATGATGCAGCACCAACCCCTCAGCAGAGAGTCGAAGTGCTGTTTCTGCTCTAGATACAGCGACTAGCGCATGATCTGTCGTGCTTAGTGCCCCTAAGATTAGTCCGCCTATTGATCCGACACCAAGTACGGCTATGCGCATCAGGTGCATCCTCCCGATGGGCATCTGGCTGCGAGATGAAGGACCACTCCGTTGCTATCAGTCGTGATCCATGCGGAGCCGAAAGCGCCTCCACTGTTATCGAAGGTGACTGTTATCTCTGCGGATTGGTTTGCAGGTATCGAATCAGGACCGTCAACATACCAGACCTCAAGAGACGGTACATCCCCAGACCAATCTCTACTTACTGTAACCGTCATATTCTCCCTATTCTCGATGGAGAATTTCTCCGAATCTATGGCTATGCCCATTCCTGAAACTGATGATTGTACATCTAAGCCCTCTTTTATCCTCAGAACCTCGATAATATCGCGGCCCTGACACACAACCACCCAACCCTCGGAAGGAATTGTTAGATTGACTGAGGTGGGATTCGCGGAGAGTATCAAAGATGCCGTCCCTATATTCCAGTTGATGGGGCCTTCGAGATTTGTATGTGTGTCCATGGAGGATGTTTTCACACAGCTGGGATCGAAATAAGGACTTCCGTGGGCGATCATGGCATTTGGTATCAGCATCCTATCCGGAACACTCCAATTGCCGCTTGGTAGACCTAGCCAGGATTCACTCGCCTTTATCGGGAGTTTCCATGAACGTGCATCCCCTTGATCTTCTCCTTCAGGTGTGAATGTGATTTCTGGGGCCATTGCTCGCCCCCTGTCGTCCCTATCGGCACCTTCTATGGCCCCCGGGAGAGGTTCTATGCAATGTCTGCTACGAACACCTGGTTCCATCTCAGTGTTATCCGATAGCCAGAATGGGTGTTCCACCGACCATATGCCCGGGTCACCAATGGATGTCTCGATATCGATACATGCAGATGTGGAGTTTCCTTCCAACAACCACGAAGACGAGAATGGCGCACTTCCGCCCGGGATCGTGACAAGAATCGGATGCTGTCTGATGGTGACGCCATCGTCGATTGTGAGGATGATTCTGGCTGGATGTACAAGATGTGACTCAAGCGGACTGGATACCAGCTTCAATGATATCTTTTGTTCGTTGCTCTGAATGACATTCTCGAATTTGATCTCGTGGACGGGCATGCCACCTGAATCCGTGACTTGCCAGCCTGATTCGGAGGGATCGTCGATTTCAATCGCGATCTCCCCTGACAAGGGTATTGCTCCGATTGGGGTAAGCGGAATTTCAAATTCCTGTGTTTCATTGACCTCGATACTTGACGGCCATGCTGTTGGATCTAGTCCCTCCGACCACTGTTCGAATTCAGTCGCAGGCGACATTCCAGGAACTCCAAGAAGAAGTATGATGATTGTTGCAGCAGCGTATCTCTCGAGGGATTCTCTCGGGAATCCATCGGCCAAATTGATTACGACTGGGGGTCTGAGTTGATCATTTCCAAAACGACGCATACAGGCAACTGTCGCAATTAGTAACCACGGTAGGAAGTTGCTTGAAACGAATACGAGAACCAAAGCGCCCAAAGACGCTACGAATAAGATATTCTGGGAAGATATGTCTAGGTGGCGATCACTCCCCATTATTGCGGAAAGTATCCTATCCCCGGGAAGACCCGGGATCGGAAGCAATAGCAGCCATCCAAGGACGCTCAAAGACAATCCTGCAAGGCCCAGTGGATGAATCCACTGAAGCCTAATTCCGACATCTGATTCGATTAATAACGGTGCGATTAGATTTGGTATAACGCTGCCATGGAATACCAATGGAGCAGATGCGAGACCCTCCGGAGGAGAGGAGGGAGTGAGGAGTATCCCTGCTAGAATTAGAGGCTGGCCCACTGCGAATAGGATAGCAGGAATCGTTATCTCAATTTTAGCGAGTGTCCTTCTATCTGGGACAGGCGTGTGTTCGGAACTCTTCTGACCAAAGAGCCCGAAGATTCCGAAAGGCCACCATATAGGTGAAATTTGAGGAATGGCGAGTGGTATTATCTGACCGGATCTAATGCCTGCATCTCGATTCATCCTTCGCTTACACTCGCTGGCGAATGCCAGTGTGAGTATGAGTGGTAAAGCGTAGTATAGCGTAGAAGCGACATACGTATTTCCAGAGATGCCGACATTCCTTGACCATGCGCTCCCTGCGAATATGGCCATTATCGTTGAGAATAACCAGATAGCGGCCAGTTGCCATGAAGGCAGTATATCAGACCCATAGGATCTGTCCGTAATTGTTAGAGTAGGGGGATCCATGGAACTTATCGTTCCAATCAATCCGAGTTGGACCAGTTCTTCATTGAGTCCTGAAATGGCATCTCCGTTGGAGTAACCTGACCTAGCTTCGACTATCCAGGAATAACGGCTGATTGATTCGTCGCCGATGATGAAAAAGCGGGATGCTATACGCTCGATTAGTTCAGAACGAGACCATTCTCTACGGTGAATGGTGATGGTATTCTGCCCTGCCAAGTGTATCTCTCCGGGAATGTCACCCCGGGGAGTCATTTCAATGACTTGTTCAGATGGGGGTCGGAATCAGTCTATTTGTTCTTGAATCTCTTTAGGCGGAATGTCTCTTCTCGCTCCATTTCTTCGAGTCTTAGTTGGATAAATGTCTGTGCTTCCTTCATTTCAGGGATTACCTTGAATTCGAGTGCGTTGACTCTTCTTTTCGTAGCTTCTATTTCTGCAAGAAGTTTCTTGAGAGTTGCTTCCATCTCAGCAGCCTTTACGATGTTCTCGATTAGATTGGAATATGCGTCTGCTGCTTCATCGATATACGCTGATCCACCGATGAGTCCTATGCCACGTTCCTGAATAGTTGAAGTCAGATGCTCTCCGGTTACACTTGGGACGACGACGCCCATGATATTGCGCTTTGAAACTTCAACTTCGGGGCGAGTGGCGATCGCAATGGCAGTACTTTTGACGGGGAGTGCGCCCTCTATGCTGCTTGCAAGGCTAATCGATTTGATAGCGGCCCTATAAGCCTCCAGAAGATCTTCTCGTGCTTTTATCATGTCTGCAAGAAGCATTCTGAACTCATGAAAGAGTCCATCTCTCTTCATTTTGAGAAGTTTATACCCATTCTGAGTCTGCTTGATACGTCGCTTGAGGTTGATTAATTCACTTCGAGTTGGTTTGATATCCAAAGCCAAAACATCACCTCCAAATAAGCCCTATCTGCCTCAAATTCATTCTTTCTTCTCTTCAGGATGGTACTTCTCGATGAGTTCTTGATCGAGTCTGACGAGGTACTTTGTATCGATATTCGTCATGAGTTCCCAACAAAGATTCAGAGTCTCGTCAATGGTTCGGTCTTCATCCCTGTCTTGCCTCAGGAACCTGTCCTCGAAGATATCCGCGAACTTCAGAAGTTGCAAGTCTCTCTCGTTAAGTGCATCCTCGCCGACGATCGCAACGAGACCCCTCAATTCTCTTCCTTGTGCGTATGCTGCGTACATCTGATCACTGACTTTCTTGTGATCATCTCGCGTAGTCTTCTC
>JAZANC010000168.1:0-2536 GCA_036228805.1 Thermoplasmatota archaeon | reverse complement strand
TGCTTCCCTGGCTTCTTCCATTGCCATATTCAATCATCCTCCTTTGCGTCTGATTCCAGCCACTCATATCCCTTCTCTTCGAGTTCTAATGCTAACTCGGGGCCACCGCTCTTAACGATCTTACCCTTGATTAGAACATGAACATAATCAGGCTTTACATGTTCCAATATTCTGCTGTAGTGTGTTATTATTAGCGCACCTGATTCAGAACCCCGTATTGCAGAGTTTATCCCTCTCGAAACCACTCTGATGCCATCTATATCAAGCCCTGAGTCAGTTTCGTCAAGTATTGCAAGTTTGGGCTTTAGGAGCATTAATTGAAGAATTTCGAATCGTTTCTTCTCGCCGCCGCTGAAACCATCGTTCACATATCTGGAAAGGAAAGAACGAGGTATGCTCACCTCTTCCATTGCAGATTTCAAGGCGTTTCTGAATGGGGCCCCCTTTGCAGCCTCGTCGCCGCGTACCGCTGCGACTGACTTCCTCAAGAAATGGCCAACTTGGAGGCCTGGTACTGATTGGGGGTATTGGAATGATAGGAACACGCCCTTTCGAGCCCTCTCCCATGGCTCAAGCTCAAGGAGATCTTCTCCATCTAGATCTATACTCCCTGACTCGACTTCATAGTCTGGATGACCCATTATAGCGCTGGCAGCTGTAGTCTTTCCACTCCCATTCCTGCCCATTATTGCATGGATTTCTCCGGGTTTTATCTCAATATCAATCCCGTGAAGTATTGAGGTGCCATCGATCCCTACATGTAGCCCCTTTACGGACAAAACCGCTGTACCTCCTGACATCAGAAAAACCTCTATGATATGGCTTAGAGGGACTCACTTTTCAATCCATGCCATTTGCTCATAACGGCGAATAGCACAAATTGTCGTGCCCCTTGGGCCACTCATGGTTGACACCAAGGGCGAGGATGGCCTTGAAGACCTATACAGAGCGCAAATAGCTTCGATTGTGGATGAGGAGGCCAAGAAGAGAATCGAGATGTATTCCGACCCTGAAGAGGATCAAAGGCTTCTTTCCCTAGATATTGTAGAGACGTTGAGATCCTCATCCAAAGATTCAGTCCCTGCGTTAATGGCGCGTTTAGGGGCCGTCAGAGCAGCCCTGGAGGGACATGGTGGTGCCTTGGTAATACACGACTTCAGTCTTGAGGAGCACGAAAAGGGGGATGAAACCCTGTCACTTGTGATTGACCTAGATGGAGCCTGTGTAGCGTGCGGGGCCGCACCGGGAACTCTCAAGGGCATACAGGACGACCTTCTCGCGGATCCTGGCATAAGTCGTGTACGCTTCCACAGCGGAATGCTGGAATGGTTTAGCGAGATACAGAGAGAATTCGTCCTCGAGCACGGAGAAGTCACATTCCTGTGATCATCATGTGGCGTTATTTTCCAGAATTTCCTGCAGGGCCATCATACTATTTTTCGAGAGACCAAGGACAGTTATCTCGCTGCCTTTGATAACTTTGACAAGTTTCGAAGCCCCTCCATGGATATCGTAACCCCCCGCCTTTCCAATCCAAGAACCCGATTCTACCAGGCTGTCCAATGTATCAGCATCAAGATCCCTGAAATGAACATCGGCAGACTCGGTGTAAATCGTATCCCCCTCATCACGCGGAAGTAGTATCCCCGTACAGGTCCAAACCTTGTGGCTTTTTCCTGAGAGTGTTGTAAGCATCTCTCTTGCCTGATTCGAATCCTTGGGCTTGCCCATCGGCACTCTTCGAATAGGGCCCTCAACCATGGTATCGGACACAATTCCGACCCATTCACCCCCATTTTCATTGAGGATCATTCTGGCCGACTCAATCTTAAGCCCAACCACCCTCCTGACCGTGCTAGAAACGTCAGATGTGTTCATCACTTTCGACTCATCGACGTTCAGGGGCACTACCGCGATATCGTGGGATTCCACCCACGGCTGCGCTTTAAGCCATAAATGCCTTCGAGTCGACGCCGAGGCGAGGAAAATCCTCATCAGATGTCCTCTATTCTACTTCCGCAGGCAGGGCACGAAGTACGACGGATCCTCTTTGAGAGATCGAATCGTGTTTTGCATGATTCACATGTAACCGTTCTGAAAGGATTCGATGAATCGACAGGTACAGGGAGGGGTACCTGAACTTCCCGTAATTCAATTTCTTTTGGAGGAGGGATACTCACTGGCGAGACCTCCTCAACAGCATCCTCGTCTATCTCCAAAGCATCTTCTGGATCTGCCTCAATGACCACCGAAGCTGACCTACGTCGATCTGATATGTTCGACAGGCCCTGCCTTATGGTGCCTACAAGGAGGGACAAGAGAATCACAAGCATGACAGTCGCAAGACCTGCCAAGAGAATGTTGAATTCAGTATCATCGAGTCCAAGTGATGCCTTAGCACGTTCAAATATATTCGAAGGCCCATCGTCGAGATTTCCGTTACTGATGACTTCAACCAATGACCAACTCCCTGACGTGGTTCGCTGCATGAATGGTAGAGAAAGCCCATCAGACCTGTCTGACATCCCGTATACCC
>JAZANC010000167.1:0-16805 GCA_036228805.1 Thermoplasmatota archaeon | reverse complement strand
AAGAGTGGGCGTTTCCTTGATGAGACAATAGCATGGTATTAACGCTACTACAAATTGGACAGGGTACCCATCAAGCGAGTCGGTGGAAAGGGAGATTTCTCAATACCGGATCGTTACATCGTTGATGGTCGCCATTATGTCGGAGAAGCAGGTGGGCTTCAGGATTTCATGTGGGGCTTCGGAATGCGGTATGCGATAACTAGCGGAGTTCTGGCAGCGAAATCAATCATGGGAGAGATGGATTATGAAGAAGAGGTTCGAAGACGTCTTCTCCCATTGGTCAAGGCGAGTGCGACTAATCGATTCTTGATGAACAGAATGGGCGATAGGGGATTCAAGGCAGTAGCAAGATACTGGATGAGAGACCAGAAACGTTCAGGAGATGGATTGCGATTCATGAGGCGGATTTACGAGCCGGGGTTGTTGAGGAGGATGATATGGCCCGTAGCTCGGTTGGGGATGTTAAGGAGAGGTGCGTCTTCAGATGGGCGCAGGCATCTCCGTATGCCTTTTCGAAAAGCGCTCAAAAGAGATGTATGGGAGCCGAGCACTGAGGCCATGGAAGTATCCGAACAATGGAAGAAGACACAGAAGAAGGGTGCTAAGACTTCTTTCAGCAGTTCTGATCAGTGACCCTTCGACATCTAAACTCGTTAATCGCTTGGTTGATATGGGCGTTTGAGGCCGGTGATGCATGGCTGAATGGCCCGAACTTACCCCAATGAAGAATAGACTCGTCAACTATGGCGTGACTGACAATGGTATTGCCATTATAGAGTTGATATCAGACTCTGATGGTGCGCCTCTTGAAGAAGGGAAAACCGCGGTTAATACATACACTAGGGAAATGTGGCACGACATAGATGATGCCATATTGAGCGCACGCTTCGATGACGAAGTAAGTGTTATTTTGATTACAGGGCATGGGGATAAATTCTTCTCAGCAGGTGCTAGCATAAAATATCTAAATCGGCTTACTCCCCGCTACAAGTACTTCTTTTGCCTCCATGCCAATGAGACATTGAGTCGGCTTGAGCAGACGCCCAAGCTCGTTGTCGCCGCACTGAACGGACACACCGTAGGCGGTGGGCTTGAGATCGCAATGGCGGCAGACATCAGAATTGCCCGTAAAGGTAATTTCCAAGTCGGTCTCCCAGAGGTCTCACTAGGAGTTTTGGCTGGTACTGGTGGCACTGCTAGGCTTTCGCGATTAGTAGGAAAGGCAAAATCAATGGAGATCATGGTTACTGGAAGGAAATTCCAATTCGAGGAAGCTAAAGATATGGCGCTAGTGCACGATGTGTACGATAGTATGAGTCTGGAGGAATTCCGCCAAGATGTCCTTGACTATGCAGGTCAATTCTCTCTTCCATTTGCTGCTGCAAAGGCAATTGGAAATATCAAGAGAAGCGTACAGAGCGGTCTTGAGATACCATTGGAGTATCACCTAGCACTGGAACGCGAGTTACAATCCGATCTCTTCCAATCAGATGATGCGAAAGCAGGTATAGCGGCGTATGTTGACAAGAAAACCCCCAAATTCACCGGGCAGTAAAATCTGTCTCCAATGACGATGCTATCTTCAGATAATTGATAGTAAAATTTCGATGGTAGAAGCCTGAACTTGAAATACGACCTAGCATTCATCGAGGTCATGGGCAAGACTGAAATTGTCGAGGGCTATACTCCAAACTTCGAAGGCTGGGTTCAAGAGTTTCACGAATGGCAAACTAGAATTGGATTCGATCCTGCTTGGCTTGGAGATTATAGATTTGAAATTAGATTCGATTGGATCTCTGCTGGAGACAGCATTGAATTCGGAGATTTTGAAGGGATGCCGAAGTGGAGTCGAAGGATGCAGATACCCCAGCAGAACATCCGAGATGCGATTATCACAATGATTAGCGTCCAGGGCGACACGGAATTCGCCTCTGTAGAACAGCAAAATCATCTTCTCGCGACAGCGCCAACTGAGTATGATAGGAAATCTGCTCTTAGAATCATGTGCGAAGAGCAGCGACATGGTTGGCAGATGGCCTATCTTCTCTGCACTTACTTCGGCGAGCAGGGAGTTCGTGAGGCGGCTAAGCTACTGGAAAGGAATGCACAGGATGGAACAAGGCTTCTGGGTTCATTCAATGCTCCAATCGATCACTGGCTCGACTTCTTCTGTTTTACTCATTTTATCGATCGAGATGGGAAGTACCAACTAAAGATGCTATCCACTAGCTCTTTCCAACCCCTAGCAGCATCAATGGGTCCGATGCTCAAAGAAGAGTCATTCCATCTCGGAACAGGTGCGAATGGTCTCAGAAGAATAGTCAAGGCAGGCGTTATACCGACTTCATTCCTTCAGAAATATGTCAATAAGTGGGTTAGCACAGGTCTCGACCTTTTCGGAACAGATGAGTCTACTTCGGCACAGTGGGCGTATGTCTACGGGGTAAAGGGCAGGTACGATGAACGGGAATCTGATGATGATGCTGATAGAGACCATCTGAATGAGGCGAGTCGTGGACTATATTTCGACGAAATCAAAAGGGAAATGGCCCGTATAAGCAAAGGTCGGCCGGAAGGGGATCCGGAACTTTACATCCCCTCAGATAAATTCAATCGCGGAATAGGGAAGTATTCTGGAAAGTTATACACTGTAATGGGAGAAGAATTCGAAGGCAGTGAAGAAGAATATGCGGATTATCTTGCAGAAGTCCTGCCATCTGATGAAGATGAGCGAAAGTTGGTAGAAGAATACATGGCCCCCGGTGTAGAATGGATTCAATATCGTGAGTGGAAGGAGTAACTCTCCTTTCGAGAAGGTGGTTGATTATGCAAACTCATGCTCTTCTAAATGTTGACAGGGATTTACTCTCGCCATTCTTCGAAAGGGTTCCAGAACTCTTCGATAGATATCATAACGATCCACAATCAAAACCGGAAATGTACGAAGAGCTCCTGTATAGGGTCCACAGGCCACTCACGAGCGATATGCTCGATATGATTGACGATTGGATGGGACTTGAGCACAGGAGATTGAATCAAGATCAGGATCTAATGCTCAGACTGTTTCTTCTAGCCATCAGATATCCAGATACCCTACTGCTAGAAAGTTTAGATGATATAATCACAGAGGATGTTCGAAGGATATCGGCATATCTGCATTTCACCAGCCACACATACACAATATGGGATCAAGATACACGCAAGGGATTGAAGGTCCTAGGCTTCGATATCCCAGATACCCAGAGAGCTGACCCTTTCATCTACGGAGCATATGTTGGAACTATTGAGTTGATTAAGGATTTAGCACCCTTCACATGCTTCCTTGAGCACGATGTACCTCGTCAACGTCTATTTCAGGCGGCCATAGCACAGTACGGCCGCGAAGCCTGAAATCCTGACCATGGTGTTGCAGGCATATGGGCGACAGTCCGATACGCACAGTTGGAGTGATTGGCGCAGGCACGATGGGTGCCGGTATTACTCAAGTTTGTTCTCAGATAGGCTGGGAAGTACGGCTTCACGATGCGCTTCCAAGAGGAGTTGAAGCGGGCATACTTCGTATCGAAGAGTTCTGGTCAAAGGGCATACAAAAAGGAAAGACCGATCCAAAAATGGTTGAGAAGTGGAGGATGAAAATTATCCCCTCGACCCTTGAACAGGCTGTATCGGGGAGCGATTTGATTATTGAAGCGGTTCCAGAGAGAATGGATCTGAAAAGTGATCTTTTCAAATCTCTTGATCGTTTAGCGGATGATCATGCAATACTTGCGACCAATACTTCCAGTCTAAGTGTGGAAGAAATCTCAAGATCGACTGGGAAACCGGAAAGAGTTGTCGGGATGCACTTCTTCAATCCCGTTCCTCTAATGCCACTTGTGGAAATTATACGACATGAAGGGACCTCTGAGAGAACAGTGGATGTTGCAAAATATGCAGCAGATAAGATGGGGAAAACCTCCATCGTAGTAAAAGACGTCCCAGGTTTTGCAACTAGTCGCCTTGGAGTTGTACTTGGAAATGAAGCGATTAGAATGCTTGCAGAAGGCGTTGCATCGGCATCTGATATTGACACGGCTATGAAGCTCGGATATCGTCACCCGATGGGCCCACTGGAGCTTTCAGATCTTGTCGGTCTTGATGTTCGGAGAGACATACTAAACGGTTTAGCAGAATCTTTCGAAGACGACTCGTATCTCCCGCACCCACTTCTAGATCGACTGGTTAATGCAGGGGATCTCGGAAGAAAAACTGGGCGTGGGATTTACGAATGGGATGCGGGTGAGAAGAAAGATAGAGACGATATTGGTATGTGATTCTAATGAATTTGGAAGGTAAGACCATTCTGGTAACTGGTGGAGCAGGAGGCATAGGTAGAGCGATATGTCGGCGTCTCGCCAAGCAAGGGGGCAGTATAATTGTACATTATCACACTTCGATATCTGAAGCTGAAAGTCTGGCTGATGAGATAGATGGGGTTGCTGTCTATGCAGATCTCAGAGAAAAGGATGATGTCGACAAAATGTTCGATCGAATCGAAGAAAAAATCGGAGCGTTGGAATGCTGTGTCGCTAACGCAGGATTGTATCCTTCAAAACCTATGCCCATATGGGAAATCTCTGAGGATCGATGGAATGCCACACTCGAATCGAATCTAGGTATTACCGTTCTAACGGCGCAGGGTTTTCTCAGGAAGGCGATGACAAGAGGGAAGGGCAGTCTTGTGCTAATTGGATCAACAGCAGGCATCCATGGGGAGAGGGGGCACTCAGATTATGCAACTGCAAAGGGGGCAATTACAAGTGGCCTTCTTCGTACACTCAAAAACGATGTTTCAGGAACTTCGATTAGAGTAAATGCAGTAGCACCAGGCTGGACTCTTACAGATTCAAAAATCGAATCGGGTATTGACCAAGAGGTTGCTAGCAATGCAATGCTGACTATGTCGATGAAGAAGCTTGCATCGCCAGATGATATTGCTGGTTCGGTTGCCTTCCTTCTTTCAGAGGCGGCTAGCGGCCATATCTCTGGCCAAGTGATTGAGGTTTCAGGTGGAATGGAAGGAAGAGTGATACCGGGACCAGGTGAATGAATGGCTGCTCTTTGGGTTGAGTTGATTGGCCTATTTGCAGGTGTCCTTGGAGTTGTTGCGTGGATACCCCAAATCAAAGAAGTCTGGATTTTGGAAAGGCATGAAGGAATCTCAGTACCAACTTTTGGTCTAGTGGCGACGGCGTTAGTTGCTTGGCTAATCTATGGTATCTTAATCAAATCTCCATCGATTATTATAGCTAATTTAGCAGCATTGACGTGTATTTCGTCAATAATTTTCGGAGTTTTACGACTAAGACAATCGCTGATATGATCATTGACTAAAGTCTGGATCTCGCTTCTCGAGGAATGACCTTACTCCTTCTTTGAACTCTGGGGTGAGGGAGGAGGCAATCATCAACTGGCGCTCGAATTCGAGTTGTGTTTCAAAGAAAGTTGTCGAAGAGGCGTCCAGAAGCTGCTTGGTGCCCCTTCTGCTACTTTCAGACCATGCGCCCCATCTATCTGCAACTTGTATCGATCTTTGAATGAGTTCGCCCTCATTTACAACCTCGTCTACAGCGCCGACCTCTTGTGCGGACAGGCCGTCCCATACCAAATTCTCGAAGAAGAATTTCCTTGCTGCTTGTTGCCCCACCAATCTTGGAAGGAGCCATGTCGTACCCCCATCCGGAGATAGCCCGAGTCTGAAAAACGAGGCGGCGAGTTTCGCATTTGGTACACATATCCTGTAATCCATGCTGAGTGCTAATCCCAAGCCTCCCCCTGCTGCAGCGCCATTAATCGCGCCTATGAAAATCGTAGAAGATTTCCTTATGCGGAGCAATAGAGGATGTAGATGCCCCGTCATAGTCCCGACTAGTTCCCCAATTGAACCGTCGTCAATCGCATTATCGAACTTATCTACCGGTCCACCCGCACAGAAAAATCTCCCTGTTCCAGTAAGTATTACCGCATTGGTATTTTGATCTTGGATTAGCCCATCTATTGTATCGATTAGGTGTTCTATTGTGCCGGAAGAAAATGTATCTCTCGATGAATCCTCTGAAAGGGTGACTAGGGCAGTTCTCTGACTAGGTCGGTCTACTGATAGAACCATGGTGAGGCACATAAGGCAACACGTATGAACTCCATGAATCTGATAAGTGAATGTCGACTGTGTGCCTATTGATGCACAGGGACATGTTGTACATAGGAGGTTCGTGGACTGAATCCAAAGGAGAGGGGCGGATATCCGTTGAGAATCCAGCAACGGGAAGTATAGTTGGAAGTGTTCCTGAGGGTACTTTGGATGATGCTGATGCAGCCGTAATGGCTGCCAGGGATGCTTTTGATGAGTGGTCTAATTCTCCGATAGAAGAAAGAATCAGGGTGTTGAATTCCCTCTCGGAATCATTCAAAAACCGTACTAATGAGTTGGCTGAACTCATAACAAAAGAAGTCGGTACTCCAATTGAATATTCGAAAATGGCGATGGTTGGCACTCCGCGTGTCGTTACACGGTCATATGCTAAACTGCTCGAGTCGTATAATTGGGAGGAGGAGGTGCGAAATTCGACAATAGTCAGAGAGCCTATTGGAGTCTGTGCATTCATCACTCCTTGGAATTTCCCGCTGCACCAAATCATTGGCAAGGTAGCTCCGGCGATTGCAGCGGGCTGCACGATGGTTCTAAAACCCTCAAAAGAAGCCCCTCTTAATGCATTCATACTCGCTGATATGCTTGATGAAATAGGGCTTCCGAAGGGTGTATTCAATCTAGTAAGCGGGTATGGGTCTACGGTCGGATCGCATCTGGCATCTCATCCAGAAGTGGATATGGTCTCATTTACAGGATCTACGGCTGCGGGTGTGAGGGTTTCTCAAGATGCGGCCGAGAGTGTCAAGCGGGTTACACTCGAGCTTGGCGGGAAGAGTGCGAACGTCATCCTAAAAGATGGGAATGGCGTTAGAGCGGCAAAAAACGCAATTGGTGCGTGCTTTGCAAACTCTGGACAGACTTGCTCCGCACTAACTCGGCTCATCGTTCCAGAATCGATTTTGGAAGACATTATCCCAATCATAGCTGAACGGGTTGAAGGATACAGGCCAGGGGACCCAATGGATCCTAAAACGAAATGCGGGCCTATGGTATCAGCCAGCCAACAAGAGAGTGTACTTGGCTACATACGAAGCGGTATCGAAGAAGGGGCTGTTGTGGTAGCTGGCGGATCGGATTTGATCGATGGCCTCGAATCTGGATACTTTGTCAGGCCCACGGCATTCATGAATGTCAAACCGAATATGAAAATCTGGAAAGAGGAGATTTTCGGACCGGTGCTTTGTATTGCATCCTATACCTCGGAGGATGAGGCTCTCTCTCTAGCGAATGATTCAGAATACGGACTATCAGGGGGGGTTTGGTCTGAAGATATCGATCGGGCCGTCGCATTCGCCATGAAAATGAGGACTGGTCAAGTCAGTGTAAATGGTGGCCCATTCAATATCAGTGCCCCCTTTGGAGGATACAAAAAATCCGGTAATGGTCGAGAGCTTGGAGTTCATGGCTTTGAAGAATTCTTGGAAATCAAATCAATTCAGAAGCCCATTGAATAATTGCAGGGAACATGATTTGGCATTATCTTGAGATGCAGTAGGGGCAATACTCTCCAACGAGGTAGTCGGGGGATTGCTGCTGATCCAACGACAATGGTTCTCGACATTTGAAACACATTTCAACTCCAGACTCACGGAGATTATGATCAACGGCGACTCTCTGATCGAAGACAAAACAATCACCATTCCAATGGGACTCGCCGTGTTGCTCGAGGTATGCGAGAATTCCACCATCCAATTGACGTACATCTTCAAAACCGGCATTCAGCATGACGGCTGAAGCCTTCTCACATCGGATTCCTCCTGTACAATACATTACAAAAGTCTTCGATTTATACTCATCAGGCAATGTTTCTATAGCATCGGGAAAGTCTCTGAAAGACTGAATATCTAGATTTATGGAGCCCTCAAATGAGCCTATTCGGGTTTCATAGTCATTCCTCGTATCTAGGATCACGATATCTTCTTCCTCATCCAGCATACGCTTGAACTCGGTTGGGGATATGTGCGGGCCTGTGAATTCAGATGGTTTGATATCATCCAAGCCCAAGGATATGATCTCCCTTTTTCGCTTGACTAGCATTCTTCTAAATGGTTGGTAATCCGTATAGCTTATCTTCAGATCTATTCCTATGAATCGCTCATCCAATTCAAGGTACTGAAGAAAACCATCGACCGATGACTGGATGCCTGCGAGGAAGAAATTAATCCCATTTTGACTGAGAAGTATTGAGCCTTTGAGATTTAGTCTCAAACACTCTTCGAGCATAGGGTCTCGTATATCGTCTCTATCGGGAAGGTCGACAAATCGATATCCTGCAATGTTTACGACCGTGTCCACGATTTACACCTCGGTTTATCGTCCAGCGAATGCATACTTCGTGCGTAGCGAGTCGGTGCTCGGTTATCGTTTAATCGACGTATTCAATGTTCTCAGAAGAGCACTGGTCGGGTGCACTTACTGGATTACATCTACTAGGCGTACCTCCGGGAATCTCAACCCAATATTCGATTGATTCGACTTTTGCAGGGTAATCCGTTGATATGCTGTGCGCTCCAGAGGATAATGCTGCCTCTAGCCTAGATGTGTCGTTGTTATCAGCCTCCTCTCCACCGCTATCTGCTCTTGTACGCACAATGTATCCCTCAGCGGCCAAACGCTCAATCTCATCTCCATCGCCAATTGGATCTGTCAGCGAGAATATCGCTTGTGCATACGAAGGAGAATCGTCTTGTGAAGTGAACATGGGGAACATACGACCTATAGGAAAATAATCTTCAAGGTAGATTTCCCTCATTCCGCCGGTTGCAAGCAGCACGAAGATGGCCTTGCCACGACTATCCTCTATCAAAGGCCAACCCTCATTTGCCAAGGCATCACTGAGTGATGGGTAATTTCCCTGAACATCTGCAGGGGTTATCGTCTTATTTCGAGGCCAGAATTGTATTATCTCAGACTCTATCTCGTCTAAGATTCCTGACATTTGTACTGTTGTTGTTATGTCCATACTTTGTTCTGGCCAATCTTTCGGTTCTATCCAAATGAAGGTAGTATGGTGGTTTGGATTGGCATTGGACCATTCTAGAAGCGTGTTCATACAGTTCTCGAATGTTGGACAAGTAGTGCCGGAATCATACTGGTTGTGATAGACACGGAGGCCTTCCCTAATATCCCACCATACATCAATTTCAAATTGTCTGACTCCGAGTTGGGAGGCTTGAACATTTAACTCCTCATGAGTGTACATATACTCCCGTGTTGGAGAAACGAGTGGCTCGACGTGATACGAATTGTGAGTTCCTTTCATTTGAATGTGGTTAATTCGCAATACTTCTTCCAAATCTTGATTACCAGAAGAAGGCGATATATCTTCAGAGTTATTGAGGCAACCGGAGAGAGGGGTTAACAGCATCAGTAGTGTGATCATAGCAACTGGCGAGTTTGTCCTGGATGCCTTTGAACCGGTCTCTAAATCTCCAAGGAAATTCATCTTCTACTATCCTCTATCGCCTTTCTCAATATGAATTCGATATGTGCGTTAATTGATCTCATATCGTCCTTGGCCCAAATCTTGAGTTTGCTATGCAAAGACGGATCTAGTCTAAGAAGGATTTTTTTCTTATCCAAAGTTCCACCCCGTAGTTCTCAATATTTTCTCAAACCAGCGATTCTCACTGGTACAAGGTGCCGGTATTGACGACAGGGGTCGTATCTGTCTCAGAGCAAAGGACGACAAGTAGATTGCTCACCATTGTAGCCTTCTTGTCCTCATCTAGCTCAATGATGCCTTTCGTGCTGAGTTGTTCCAAGGCCAACTCAACCATGCCCACGGCACCATCCACTATCTCGCGACGTGCGGCTACGACTGCGGCGGCCTGCTGGCGTCGCAACATGGCTTGGGCAATTTCTGTCGAATACGCGAGATAGCTTATCCTGGCCTCCAAGACCTCTATTCCAGCCCGAGCAAGCCTTGCCTCTACGGAAGTCAGTAGTTCTTCTGCCACAGCATCTTGATGGCTTGACAGGGTGATTCCCCCGATGTCCTTCTCTTCGATGGCGTCATAGGGATACTTCGTTGCCATCTCACGAAGAGCGGCTTCACTCTGAATCTGCACATAGTGATCGTAGTTCTCAACCTCGAATAGCGCCTCAGCAGCGTCGAAGACTCTCCAAACGACCACTGCGGCTATGTCTATTGGATTTGCATTGACATCATTCACCTTGAGTTTGTTTGACTCAAAGTTGTTTATTCTGAGAGATATCTTCGTCTTCTGGTATAGCGGATTAAGGAAGAATTGGAAGCCTTCACTCTTCAATGTAGCAGAGTATTTGCCGAAGAACTGCGCTACGACTGCCTCGTTCGGATTGACTATCACATAGCTGTTGAACATGAGGAACCAAAGGGGAACAGTGAAGATTTGGATAACAATTGTGAATCCAACAGTGGCAGTGATTCCTGTGAGAACGAGATTGGCCAGACCGAGTGCGAGATGCATTAGCAATCCTAGGAATCCGTTAATCGCATATCCTTCGATATCACGATAAGTCGGCTCGTTCTTACTCAGTTTGATTGATTCAGGCTTCTCTGCCATGGTTATCGGATTCCGCATGCGTTTAAATAATGATAGTATAAAGATATTAAAAATATATCATATTAATATCTCTATTACCGTGTTTATTCTCAGGAGCATGTATAACGCAACCAGAATGTTAGTTTCCGAAAGAATGAGGTATCATTCCGACTTGCAGGCTTCATGGAATTGATCCTAGATTCTGCCGTGATTGAAGAAGTGGAAGAGATTGCCGCTTGGGGCGTTCTTGATGGCGTTACAACGAACCCCACGTTAATCAGGAGGTCAGGAGGTAATTTTGAGGATACAATTCGTTCTATAGCAACGATATGTTCGGGACCGATCAGTGCGGAGGTTACGGGAATTTCGGCACCAGAGATGGTAAAGGAAGGGCTCGATCTTAAGGCGAAATTACCTGAAAATGTGATTATCAAGATACCTTGCACACCCGCAGGTCTATCGGCTACCAGAACTCTTGCAGATCAAGGGATAGGTGTAAACGTCACACTCGTATTTTCAGTTGCTCAGGCCCTGCTCGCTTCTAAGGCAGGTGCTTCCTACGTATCCCCCTTCTTGGGAAGGCTCGATGACAATGGAGAGGATGGGCTAGGTCTAATCGCAGACATCTCGGAAACATGGAGGAATCAAGGCATAACCGGATGTAAAATACTTGCAGCTTCAATAAGATCCGTGCAGCATGTCGAAATGTGTGCAAGACTCGGCGCTCATGCAGCGACTATCCCATACGGCATATTCACCAAATTGATAGAACACGACTTGACGAATGCAGGTCTTGAGAAATTCCTAGAGGATTGGGAAGCCGTTAGATCAGAAGGGCGAGCCTGACTATTCTACTCCGATAGAATGTAATGAATGAATGATGGATTTTCTAAAATCATCTTCTGTTCCATCGTTTTTTATTGTTAAATCGGCAAGTTGCATAACCATATCAAGCCCCCAGCCCCATTCTCTAGCTTCTCTTTCATCGAAATCACTGTCATCAGACCTCAATCTAGAGTTGATTCTCTCTCTCCTATGTGATTCAGATGCCTCGACTGCAATCACAATCATTCTCGGCTGAGATGACTGTAAACGTTCTAATTCTTCGATTTGTCTGAGGCCATCTATTACCACATGATTGTGTTCCACGGCCATCTCAATATCCGAAAGTAAGCGTTCCATTACTATCGCTGGACCGAATTCGTCTCTCATATCTTGGGCGACGGACCCGATATTCGAAGGAGTCGGTTCAAGATTCCTAGAAGCGACTTCAGAGCGGACTACGTCGCCTAGTGAAAGTAGTTTCCACCCTCTTTCTTCCAATATATGGCCGATGGCGGCCTTTCCAGATCCAGGCGGACCGGACAATACGATTACCCTGTTCTCCGACACGTGGTGTGATTCGATAAGTCGTTATTGAGCATCTCGCCGATTAACGGCCTACCCACTCTGGTTCCTTTTTCGAAAGAAATGCTTCAACTCCGATTGAAGCATCTTCAGTGTCGAAGAGTGCTACAAACTCAGACCGCTCGGCTAGGATTCCTTGAGACAAGGGGAGATCCAATGCAGCCCTTATCGCACGTTTTGCTACTTTGATCGTGTAAGGAGACTTAGAAGCGATATTACGTGCAATTTCTAGTGTTGAATCCCGTAACTCTTCTGGCGAGACGACCATGTTGACTAATCCTATCTCCAATGCTCTTTGTGCTGAAACCATATCTCCGGTGAGTACCATCTCAATGGCAGCCCCATATCCAACAAGACTGGTCAACCTCTGTGTCCCACCGCCTCCAGGGATCAGGCCAAGATTAATCTCTGGCTGGCCAAATTTTGAACGATCTGAAGCGATTCTCATATCGCATGAGAGGGCAAGTTCAGTTCCCCCTCCAAGTGCAAAACCGTCGACCATTGCGATCGTTGGTTTAGAAAGGTCCCAGACTCTCTCCCACGCATTTCTCTCAAAGAATGGCCGTACATCTTCAGAACTTTGACCGGAGAACTCAGTTATGTCGGCTCCCGCTGCAAAGGCAACTGGCTTAGGGCGGTCTGCGTTCTTTTCAGGTTCAGCGCCAGTGATTACTATCACTCTGGTTGAGTCATCAGATTCAGCGCGTTCACAGAGGGCTATGAGTTCCTCGTGCATTTCGCGATTCAACGCATTTAGCCTATTGGGGCGATTGAGCGTCCATATCTCGACATATCCCCCCTCTGGAAAGGATGGGGTTTCAATCCTGTCTACAGTCACTAGGGGTCCGGCCATGACTCTGCGCGGGGTTTCCTGCTGTTCAACCTCACCACTCTAATTGACTCACATAGGAGGTGGCGGAGGCGGCATATCTGGTGGCGGAGGCGGCATATTAGAATCTGGACTTGGATCTTTATTCTCGGCATCATCTTCTGTTACTTCTTCATTCGTACTTGATTTCAATGAGTTGAAAGCTATTCCCCTGGTTATCCTAAGGACTCTTCTATCATCGATTCGAACAAGGCTTGAGGCACTTGCCCCATCGGCTCGTTTGTCCTCAATGTATTCGAGAATCTGTAATCCGTGCTGTGTGTCCTCAGTCAATTCATGCAACCCTTCACCATCTTCAGTGCTGGCCCATTCGCGCAATCGCTTATTGCGTATGGAAGCCAGTGACATACGACGTTCGCGTGCGATTCTCTCCCTGATTTCCGTGCGGCGCTCACGTCGATTTTCGACGAATTGCTCAACTTCGTCTTCAAATTCCATCTGAGCATCGCTTGAAACTGCGTATTTCTTAGCAATTTTTTCTGAGGCTTCCGTTGGTTCTGTATTCGTATTATTATCGACGGGTGTATGCTCTTGAGGATTAGTGACTGCATGTGGTTCAGGGGCCGGAGGCTTCGGTAAATCGCTCTTTATTTCAACAACGTTCGCTGCAGGTGCGGCTTTCATCGCTGCAATTGGTGCAATGATCTCCGGGGTGGGTCTTCCTGTGAACATAAGTATTGAGAGTAATGCTAGCAAGGTGGTGGCTCCTGCTAAACGAGCAATTGGAGTCACTGACCCTTGTAGGATCAAAAATGCTGGCGTTCCCAATAGGAACATCGACCAGACGATGAGCCTCGAGACTGACACCATATGAGGGCGGTCCATGTTGCCTGACTTCAGATTGACGGAAAGTTGAGTTTCTCAACCATCTTCTTCAGAGCCATTGTCCTGTGAGACAGAGATGTCTTTTCTCGAAGCTTCATTTCGGAGAATGTCCGGCCATCTCCCGCTTCAGGGATGAATATCGGATCATATCCGAAACCACCTTCTCCCCTTGATTCTGGCGATATTCTTCCCTTACAATGACCTTGTACCGAATGGATGCGTTCTCCGTCCCAAAATGCAATTGACGAAATGTAACTTGCTGATGTGTCTTCTTTTCCTTCAAGGAGCTTTACTATCCCCTCAATGCCAACCGTAGAATGAACATATGAGGAATAGACTCCCGGGAATCCTCCTAATGCATCAACGAATAGTCCTGAATCCTCCACCATAAGCCAATTACCATTCAATTTATGTTCCACCATGTGTAATACTTGCATGATTTTTGAACGCGCGACATGGGCGCAATCTTCTCCTTGTGGCTCTACCACGGAAATGCTAGGAGAAATGTCTCGCAGGGATCTTATCTTGATTTGTAGTTTGGACATGGCTTGAGAGGCTTCATCTAACTTGTGTCCATTGCCGGTATGAAAGAAGATGAGTTCTGGTTTTTTCCTAGGCATGGTATCGAACCCTCCCTCGTATAGCCTCAAATCGATCTACTACTGCACGTGCATCGAAATTATCTGATGCAGAATCATCTAGATATCCTTCCAAAACTCGTTTCATAGATTCTGGTCTATCGACATGATGCGCAGAAAGGCATTCGTGAAGAGAATGGAGATCGAGGCCAAAATGTTCCATTTCAGCCACTAAACGACCAAGACCGTAATCAATCATAATTACATCATCATCAGACCATATGGCATTCAATGTGGTTACATCGCCATGTGATATACCAGTTGAGTGGACTCTCCGGATAGCCTGCCCAAGCTTATGTTCCATCTGGTAATCAGAATCCTTTTCCAGTACTTGAGCAAGAGTTGATCCTTCTATCCTACTCATCATTATCCATCCTTCCTGCGGGTCGATTCCGAATAAAATCGGAGATTTGACCTTATTTTCACATAGACGTACGAGGATTCTAGCTTCGGCGAATATCCTTTGACGTGAAAGATTCCGTTCAAGAGCGGGGTGTCGGTAACCTCTCGGTATTCTTCGCTTAAGTACAGCGTTTCTTCCTATCCATGTGCCTGAAATTACTTCGGCTTCAGCACCCAAATGAATGGTTTCTAGGGCCATCCATGGAAGCCAATCATCTCCGGCCATGAGGGTTCCACATTAGATGGCTTGAAAGGTATTGCAGTCAGAAGGGGTTTTGTCGAGATGGTCCTGAAACTGCCGCCTTTGCCCCAGAGAAAAGATCTAATTCACTCTCTATCAATGGATAGTGATGAGTTAGAGCTTGAAGCAAATAGGCTCATGGAACGCATAGGTCAGAAAATGAGATGGAGTTTTGATGCCTGTCTGACAATTGCGCCATTAACATTGAAAATCAATCGTCTCAAAAAGGAGAAAGACGTCATTCTGATTGCGCATACGTATCAGACGCCCGACATCGTCTATGGGGTTGCAGATGCTGTTGGAGATAGTTACACACTCTCTAAAATCGCCAGGGATGCTCCCCAATCAGTCATACTATTCTCAAGTGTCCGATTCATGGCAGAGACGGCTAAAATACTCAGCCCGGACAAAACGGTCCTTCACCCCTCTCCGGAAGCTGGTTGTTCGCTATCAGAAGGAATCAGTGCAGATGACGTTCGTGAGCTCAAAGCACTGCATCCGGGTGTACCTGTGGCTTGTTATATCAACACAACTGCAGCGGTTAAAGCAGAATGCGATGTTTGTGTAACCAGTAGCAATTATCTTTCAATCGCAGAAAATCTTCCTGGTGATGAGTTGATTTTCGTTCCGGACAGGCTCATGGGCCAACATCTGAAGACGCATCTCCAGGGGAAGAAGACAGTGTATCTGCATGAAGCGGATTGCGAAGTTCACGCAGCATTCAGCACAACTAGCATCCAACGTCAGAGGAGAGAGGCGGATAAGAGGGGTATTGAGCTGCGGGTGCTGGCTCATCCTGAATGTGATGCCGATGTCTTGGCTGCGAGTGACTTTGTTGGCAGTTCAGAAAGGATACTGATTGAAGCCAAGCGAATTGCGTCTGAAGAAGAGGCTGCAGTGATGATGATTACTGAATGTGGCACGGCAGAACGAGCCATGGCCGAATCAGAAAAGCCAATTGAATTAATGGGCACTTGCTCGATGTGCAGGCACATGAAAAGAACTCATTTGGAAGATATCCTGCAAGCAATCGAGTCTCCTAGGGGGGATCAAATAGTTGAGATAGGGGAAGATGTGATCGGTAGAGCTCGAGACTGCCTCAATCAGATGTTCGAACTTGCTGAGTCCTGAGGAAGTTTGCTCTCCGATGCTGCTTGGACGGTCCAGAGCATCAAGAGGGGGGCGAGTATCACCACTGCAGCCTGGAGAAGAATGGAAGAATATGGCTCGAATGTTTCTTCTAATTTGTATACTTCGAGTATGGTGTTCCCATCTTCATCAGTAACAAGCCATGCAGCGCCGATGGAGACAATTCTTGGGTCTTCATGGAATGCTTCTGAACCACTTGTAAGTGGAATTGAAGACGAACCATCGTAAAGATATACATCGTTTAGATCGTTATCAATGCCCTGATTGTTTGGATCGAAAGCTGTGATTTGAGTGAAAACTATGCTATCTCCTGTCAGATGTGGGCTCCATGCATCCCAAGCTGGTTCTGATATAATGGCTGAATTTCCGACTAATCTATCGAAAAGCACGATGCGTCGCATCTGACCGACGTCCACGACTGCTGCAATAGATGTTCCATCCGCTGATATCTCGGTGACTGTCCCGTTAGCTGGGTCAACTATGATTTCTGCATCTATTAGTCCGGATTCTGTTTCATCACTAGCTGAGGCATTTACGA
>JAZANC010000166.1:0-3587 GCA_036228805.1 Thermoplasmatota archaeon | reverse complement strand
ATGTGGACGGAGGGAGAAGACCACGGTGAAGGCCTGTGTCACAACACGGACACTCATGAGAACTACGAGTCAACAGAAGCTGATTGCGCAACAGCAGGCCACGTTTGGATGGACCATGAAGATCATGACCACGATCTTCCCGAAATCCATGCAGACCGCGTAGTTCACACACTATCCTTCCCTGAACATATGGTATGCTACGACATTAGCACCCATACTGTGAACCACACTTACGATAGTGAAGCAGAATGCGAAGCTGCGAACATGATGTGGACAGCTGCTGATAGCGGCACCAGTGACGACGACCACGATGACCACTCAGATGAAGAAGACGACCACGATGACCACTCAGATGAAGAAGAACATCATGAATTCGGTTTCGTTGTCATTCACATCGAGGAAGAAGGAGATTACGGATTTGCTCTTCCCAGTGACATAGAGATGTTCATCCTAATGGGGGAGGGCGGTCACGACGACCACGACGACCACGGCGACCACGGCGACCACGACGACCATGATGGTGATGATCATGATGATCACGACGATGACATGGTGTGCTACGACATGAGCACGCACACCGTTGATAGTTCCATTACTGCCGAAGAGGACTGTGAAGCTGCAGGACTGATGTGGACTGCTGCGAACAGCGGCCCCGGTGGCGACGACGATCATGATGACGATCACAGCGAGGACGGCGAAAGCGAGATTGAAGCCGATGAGGAAGAGGAGGCCTTCGATTACGATCCACACAGCTGGCTTGATCCATTGTCATTCAATGCACAGCTTAACCTGGTTTTGATGAAGATGACCGAGACATTCCCCGATGGAGCGGACATCTTTGCAGAAAACGCAGCTGCATACGGTCTAGAGCTCACACAACTTCACGTTAACTTCGAGGGAGCATTCGGAGACCAAGGAGCGTGCGCAGCGGCTGGGGTTGACAAAGCCATAGTTGCCAACCACAATGCATACTCCTACATCTCCGTGAGATATGGTGTGGATATCGTGACAGTCCACGGCTTAGATCCAGAAGGCGAACCGACTCCCGCGGAAGTAGCCGAGGTCGTTGAACACATCAAGGAGGAAGGCATAACCACGCTATACGTCGAAGAGTACACGGATCAGACTGCTGTGCAGAGCATAGTTGAAGAGACAGGCGTCGATATACAGATTCTATACACGATGGAGATGGCTCCCAGTGACAGCAACGATGACTATCTCAGCATGATGAACAAGAACGTTCAGAACATGATTTCTGGTATCGGTTGCTGAATGATATCGATAAGACGAAGCTTCGAGGAGATTGGTTAAATGCACAGCGTAGACATCATCCCAATTCTATTCGTCGGCTCGATTTTTTGCCTGCTGGCCATTTACCTTGGATACGAATATATCGCTGGGAAGATGAAACCCTTGTGATGTGTAGATCGCTGTACAATACATTCTTCCAATCGCGAGGTATCGTACATAAGGGGTGAGCCGGGTGAAAAAGCCAATCCTCGATGTCTGTGACCTATCGGTCTCTCGTTCAGGGGAGGTCATAATCAAGGATGTGTGCCTCACGGTAAACGAGGGAGAATTCGTTGCAATCGTAGGTCCCAATGGTAGTGGAAAGTCCACATTCCTGCTCGCGATCTTGGGTCTACTCAAGCCTCGCACGGGAACAATCGAGATATACGGCCACCCTCCGATGTCAAGGAAGCTGCACAGAAAGATTGGCTGGGTTTCGCAAGCAGCCTCATATCTGCCGAAAAACATCAAGATAACTGTCCGCGAGCTGGTCAGACTTGGGACCATACACTCAGGCAACATGTTTGACCTGACATGGCTAGACAACGGCAGAGAAGCAAAGGTCACTCAGGCAATCAGAATGGCAGGTTTAGAGTCACTACAGCACACTCCGATTGCAAGGTTATCTGGTGGCCAGAGGCAAAGGGCCGTTATAGCAAGAGCACTGGCAACAGAGTCCGATTTCATCTTGCTCGATGAGCCTTTAGTTGGAATGGATCGGGACTCAAGAAATGCCCTCCTCAAATTACTCGACCAATTGTGCCATGAGCAAGGAAAAACGATTCTGATGGTTTCACACGATTTTGCCGCTATGTTTCAATCGGCACACAGAATAGTCTTCTTGGAAGAGACAATCAGGTTCGACGGACCAACAGAAACATTCCCGAATCTGGATAAGCTAGCCGATCTAAGAGGCATATCAAATGTCCATGAAGGAGATATGGAGGAATTTGTTTGGGAATAGGCGTAGCAATCCTGGACATGATGTCCCCGTATCTCGAATATATTGGGTCAATTATGCCTGGAGAGGTATTCCCATATTTCTTCACAATGGAAATGCTTCAACGTGCTTTATTGTCAGCAATCATGGTAACAATCGTGTCTGGCTTTTTAGGGGCCTTCCTCCTAATTCGAAATCTAGCTCTTATTGGGGATGGGCTAGCACATGTCTCCTTTGGTGGCGTCGCAGTAGGAATCGTGCTCGGAGCAACTTCACCATTGTACTATGCACTCTTATTCAGTGTCATATCCAGCATTATAATCTACGAATTGCAATCGAGAGAAATACTGACGGGCGATGCATCCATTGCAATATTCCTAACTGGGATGTTGGCATTTGGCTTGGTCATTCTCCGCTACTCAGGCGGCGGAATAACAGTAGATATTGAAGGATATCTATTCGGGAATCTCCTCTTGATAGATAGTCAAGATTTGGATTTAATCGCGGCGATATCCATCTTCTCTCTGTTGACTCTTATGGCGATCAATCCGGTGTTGTTGGCGACAACAATCGATCCACTTGCTGCACAGATACAGGGTGTACCCGTGAGGGTCATAGGGCTAATTTTCAGCATCATAACTGCGATGGTTGTTGTGAGTATGGTACAAGTGGTGGGAACGCTACTGGTAACCGCTCTGCTGGTCACTCCTGCCGCCACAGCGCAATTGATTGGACGTAGTTTCAGATCATGCCTCTTCTTAACTCAGTTTTTTGGCCTTTCTTCAGTAATGTTGGGAATCTACCTCTCTTCAGAAATGGATACTGGCACGGGCTCAATGATAGCCCTTGTTTCAGCCATGATCTTTCTAGTGGTTGCAGTTGGTAAAATGATCATGCCACATAGTATCAATCGAGCCCATCTGTAGAGGTCAAATTTCGCAATTTGCAATCAACTTGCTGACTATCTCTCCGTCGGAGTTAGTCATTTCACATTCGATTACATCCCCGGGGTACATTCTCCCGACTCCCTCCGGCGTTCCAGTCCAAATGTAATCCCCCGGGCTGATGCCGTACCAATCCGCTAATGTCTCAAGCAGCCTGTCCACACCATGCACCATGAGTTCCGTGGATTCATTCTGACGTGTTTTGCCATTTACAGATAACATCAACTTCTTCGGTCGGGGGTCCCACTCCGTCCAAGTACCCAGTACAGCAGATCCAATGAACGATTTACCTTCAAGCCAAGGCCACGATTTTTCTTTCGCGAGACTCTGACGGGTCCTGTTCGTTGTATCGCAACCAATACACATCGAAGCAGGGCGAAGATCATCTCCGAGACGAATAACAAGCTCGACCT
>JAZANC010000165.1:0-4115 GCA_036228805.1 Thermoplasmatota archaeon | reverse complement strand
GCCCATCCTTTCCAGTTGAGCACGCGATCTTGCAGTCATGTCCAATCCTCCGGACGCATCCTCATTGCCCAGGGATGTGGCCACTACTCGACCCTCGGCCGATTCCATAATTTCCTGCAACAGGGAGACCTCCGACTTACTGGCCCTCCCGTGATTCTTGCACCACGGCCACAATATCACTAAGTCCGCCGTCTTAAGGACTCTTGAGCCGGTCGCGATTCCTTCAACGGACCCAACCAGGAGTCTGGATAGCGCTTCCTCTCCTAAGGATCCGAGTGTGGACTTCAAAGGAGCAGCAGGAAGATCCCCCAACCACAAAACACTGGAGCCGGAGATCAAGGCCCTTTTCGCCACTTGCAGACAAAGCAGCATGCAGTCATTACCAGGCCCGTGAACAAGATGTATCGACCTATCGTCGTCGATCATGGACTCCCCTTCCATTCAGGGTTATTGATTTCCTCTATCCGGATAGCACTGATCCAGCTCTATTAATCGCCGCATCTACAATTTCTCCGCTGACTCCGAGATGGCCCCTAGGATCGAACAGATCCACTAACTCAGCCTCCGATACGAGACTCATGATCTGGGAGTCAAGCATACAGGTTTCAAGAAGATTACACCCGTCATTCACTGCTTTCATCGATGCCACCCTCAACGCCTCGTGAGCCGCGTCCCTATGCATCCCAACGTCAACAAGCGCTAGCATGACTCTCTCGGCCATTACGAGACCTTGTTGCGATTCGATGTTAGCGAGCATCCGCTCCTGATCCACCACACATCTGGACATTACTCTGTTACACTTCCAGAGTATATCGTCCAAGAGTATCATTGAATGCGATAATGTGAATCTCTCAGCGGATGAGTTCGCAAGATCCCTCTCATGCCACAGCAGTGCGTTCTCATATGACGGTATGATCATCGAACGGACAATTCTAGCCAAACCGCATGCATTTTCGGCTGTTATGGGATTCTTCTTGTGTGCCATTGTTGATGATCCGACTTGATTCTTCACGTCAAACCATTCTGAAACTTCGCCTATCTCGGATCTCTGCAGATTCCTGATCTCCTGCAGCAACTTCTCAACACTAGTTGCAGTATTTGCCATCCACGAAACCCATTCGATGTACCTGTCCCTCCCCACAACCTGAGTAGTTGCAACAGGCACAGTCAGCCCCAAACTCTCCAGTATCAGCCTCTGAAGCTCCATGGCCCCTTCCCCTTGAGCCGCCCCTGTCCCGACTGCTCCGAGGAATTTACCAGCAGTTACCCGTCGCTCCGCTTCCAAGAGCCTCTCGTAGTGGCGGACGAATTCATCGATGAACACTGCTATCTTCAGTCCGAAGGTGATGGGGACCGCAGCTTGACCGTGTGTCCTACCCAGCATCACCGTATCACGTTCCCTATCAGCGAGTTCCGAGAGCGTCCCTATCAAAGCCGACAGGGCATCCTTCTGCATGCTCAATGAATCCTTTATCTGAAGTGCAACTGCGGTGTCAACGATGTCATTTGAAGTCGCTCCGAGGTGTATGCACCATGCTGCATCGCCAGCTTGTTCGGCCATGGCTTTCGTCAATGCCATGATATCGTGACGGGTAACTTGCTCTATCTCATCGACGCGATCAGCTGTCACAATCTCTGGAACGGATATCCTACCTATCTCATCATCATGCTCGGCACTTACTCGCCCCATCTTCGCATGTGCAGAAACCAATGCCCTTTCAACAGCTAGCTGACGAGAGTGTCGCCCCTCTCTGGACCATATCGCTTTAGCCTCTGGACGCCCGTAGCGGTAGTCTATCGGAGACACTGACACATTATCTGGGTCGGGGTTCATGCCTTGAGCCTATTGCCCCCTGTCAATTTGATATTGAACCATTTGTGATGTGCCATATACCCCGACTGCCATTCCACCGAGACTCTCCTTCGAGCAGTATCTTTCCGCTCATGTGAGGTCCACTAAGAGCCAATGTCTCGAACTCTCCACCCTCCCCATCAGGATGAAATCTATATCGCTCAGAAAGAGAAATCAGATCTTTCAGGCCGGCAATATCCAAAACCCGCCCTAACCATGATGAGTCCAACCCATCCGACGAAACTGATACAATCATAATTTCAAATCCATGAGAAATTATGTCTGTCATGTGACTTCGACCGTCATGGTGCCATAGCGGGGTGTGCACCGAGACTCCTAATTCCATGCTCAATCTCTCGACTCTGGTTTTCTGATAGTCCGATCTGAGCGCACCGACCACTATGCCGTCCCAAGGACCTTCAACACTGGTCACGAATTCTGGGGCATTTATGCCCCTTTTACCGAACCATTCCTCGACTGTATCCATGCTTACCCCCGAACGAAGTCCCTGTAGTAAGTCGGATACTTCGATTTCAGGCTCGCCTTCACTGACAATAGGGAGCCACGGGCACCCCATGGCGGAGCTTTGAAGCCCGGAAACCCATGAGGAATCTGTTTGAAACATCATTGAATCCTCGGCATCAATCAATACAGTGCAGCAGGCCGCTATTTCCCACCCCTTCATCTGAGCCCACCATGCTGCATAAGTCGAGTCTTTGCCACCTGAGTGCAGTACTATGACCCGACGAGCCCCCGATGCTCTCTCTTTGCCTGTCACGACCCTGCCGACAACCAAGATTGATAAGAGGCCTTCCGGGGTCATTGGGATTGATGCAGCCTAGTGGAAGGGGATATGACCATGGAGTTTCGACATTCTCGCCTGACGGACGTTTGTATCAGGTGGAGTACGCCAGGGAATCCGTCAAAAGAGGGACAACCACTGTAGGACTCAAGTATCGAGATGGAGTAATATTGATTGTAGACAAGCGAATATCTAGCAAGTTGATCATAATAGATTCCATTGAGAAAATGTACAAGATAGATGACCACATAGGATTCACCACATCCGGATTGATTGCTGATGCAAGGCAGTTGGTCGATAGAGCGCGAGTTCAGTGTCAGATGAACAAAATGACCTACGGTGACCAGATTCCCGTGACAACTCTCGTTAAGAGGATGTGCGATCACAAACAGTCTTTCACCCAATATGGCGGGGCTAGACCCTATGGTACTGCTTTGCTTATAGCCGGCGTAGACTCCGAGGGCATCCATCTATTCGAAACAGATCCCTCCGGCGCCTATCAGTCATATCATGCTGGCGCCATTGGCCGAGGCCGTTCAGAAGTGATCGAGTATTTCGAGGATAATTGGAAGCCGGGCCTGACTCTCAATGCCGCAGTCAAGATGGGACTCACAGCGCTGAAATCGTCTCTCGATGATGATCTGAATGGGGATGCTGTTGAGATAGCATACGTAGATTCGGATGGATATACGAAACTCGATCGCGATGCCACTGCATCTCATATCGGCAAGGTATGATGCCGGCACACATATGCGCCGCCTCCCCTTTCGACTGGCATGGTAAGCCTGGATGATGCAGTCATAGCACGCCTCGAACGGGGCGGTTCTCGTTACGAGATACTAGTCGACCCAGAACTTGCCCAGCAGTGGAAGAAAAACCCGGGCAGCGTCAATATGGAAGACGTGTTGGCTGTTGAAGAAATATGGTCTGATTCGCGTCAGGGAGACAGACCGAATGAAAGCGATTTGCTGAAGACCTTCGAAACAAACGATACACTCGAATGCGCTGCCAAGATATTGGAAAGGGGCTCGATCCAACTGACAACCCAACAAAGGAAGGAGATGACTGAGGAAAAGAGGAAGAAAATCATCCATGCAATCGCAACTACTGCGACAGATCCCAAAACGAAGTCCCCTCATCCCCGTACCAGGATAGAGAATGCCCTGGCCGAATCTAGATTTTCAGTAGACCCCTTCCTTTCTGTCGAAAGGCAGGTCGAAGATGCCATCAAGGTGCTCCGTCCCCTCATCCCGCTTCAGTTCGTGATGGCTAAGCTCGCGTTCAGAATACCGGGTTCAGATTACGGCGGAGCGTTGGGCGTTCTCAGAGATCTCGTTGAGAAAGAAGAATGGCTCTCAAACGGTGACTGGGCCTGTATTGTCTCATGTCCGGGAGGAATGCGGCATGATCTGATAGATCAGGTGATGAAGCGTTGTAGCCGCGCTGAAGTTAAGGATCTTG
>JAZANC010000164.1:0-8877 GCA_036228805.1 Thermoplasmatota archaeon | reverse complement strand
AAGATCGGCCGCCTACGATGCTGTCGAGGGATTCTTCCTACAACCCTATCTTTGTGGAGAATAGGGAGGTTCCGTTCACATTGATCATCCCCATGTCCTTGTACAACTCAACTGAGCCTGGTGCTTTAACCGTATTCGGGCATGGTTTCCTCGGGACTGGGGAGGGGCATGTCAGCGGTGGCCTCAGAGAGTGGGGCGAGATATACGAAACGGCTCTATTGGCTTCGGATTTCTACGGTTGGAGCTCGGACGACGAAGATGGCATCTCAATGGGCATAATGGACATGTACTACTTCACGCATCAGTCAGACAGGTTACAGCAAGCAATGGTCAACCATGTGGTAATGATTAGAACATTCAAGGGGATCTGTTCTGATTTGCCTGAGATGCAAGACGATAATGGGCGTCTTCTTGTCAACACCTCTGAGATTTACTACACGGGTTATTCGCTTGGAGGGAACAGAGGGGCGTCTTTGCTTGGACTCTCCCCAGACGTCAGTCGAGGAGCATTATGGGTTGGTGGAGCAGCATTCTCTCACCAAATCGAGAGATGCACACAATATGATCGGTTCGATGACTTGATGGAAAGTGTGATCGGTTATCCGTCGCAACTCGATAGGGCTGTAGTTATCTCGATAGTTCAATCGCTATGGGATGCAACGGACACGAACACATGGTCCACCCTATCGAACGGTTTGGAGGGGAGGATTGATCCTTTCGAAATGCTGTATATTGGATCTATAGGGGATCTCCAGATTTCCAATATATCCACCAGCCGTGCACTTCGGAATGCAGATGCTTCGATTCTTTCCAGCTCTGCGATATTGCCTTACGGAATACCTATCGTAGAGGGAGGGGAAGCTGCGACAGGAAATATTGGCGTATACTTCGATGGGGGTTTCAGCCATGCTCCCGAACAGAATCTTCTGGGTCAAGAGCCGCATCCAGCACATAATTGGGTGGCGGGTGTTGAAGCGGCCCACAATATGGCATTCAGCTACCTTTACAATGGGTTTGTGGAGGACTATTGCGAAGGACCATGCATCTATGATGCGGACTAGCCGACTGGTTCACCGCCTTCGCCCATGAATGCAAGTCTCCGGAATGCGTCCATTTCGATCATGGCCTCTATTACGGATACTTGCATTGTTGGGCTCAAAACTGCGACTAAGGCGGCTTCTTCAGTTATAGTGGACATCATTCTGGCAGTTTCTCGAATTCTCCAGCCTTCTAGCGAATCTCTGTCCTCCAAATCAATCAATTCGACTGTCCAGCCACCGGAGGCATATAGGTCTGCAGTTGCTTTATCGCTAGTTAGCAGAACGCCTGATGGGCCGTGGTAAGCCTCAGCATGATTTACCCACCTAGGTGGATCGTCGATATCAGGTATGCCAACGATCTCGGCATCAAAATCAAGTTCTGTTAGGCTTGCCTTCAACATTTTCTCACGTTCTCCGGCATCCCAGGGATTAGCAAGATTCTGTGGTTTGTTGATTGAACCTATGGCTATTCTTAGAGGCATGTTCGGCGCATTCTTTTCTCTCCACTCTTCAGCAGAAGACAATAGTGATGCATGTCCCCTGTGAACGGGCTGAAAGCGGCCCAATACTACGCATGCCTCGGGGATCGGCTCATCAGACACTATTCGACCCCCCTATGTCTCTCAAGGTTAGGCCATCGATTAGCCATTCGGAAGGTGGTGTCTGTTCCACCCCAAGCATCAACCTCCCCGATCTTTTATTGATCGCTGTTGCAATGCGGTGTAGTTCTGATGATGTGGATCTATGAGCGGACATTGTAGACATCAAGTGAGGGTCATCTCGACTTTCCACAGGTGCTCCGAGTTCGTCTCTACGAGACATCCAATCCCGAGTTACTTTGTCGACATACTCCATTCTGCTAAAGTTAGATAGGCTTGAGGCCAAGTCTAACCATAATTCTAGATCGAGTAGATCGTTAATTGACATCTCTCTTGAAACGTATGGTTCGATGTACAGGTACGCACGTGCATCCCAGCAAGTCCATTCAGCCACACATGCCCAAGAGCCCGCGCAATAAATTGCCGATAATCTGACATCCATTGGTTTGATTTCAAGAATCGAAGTCGCCTCTGCGTCACTTGAAGAGGAATCCCATGCATCTAAGAGATCTCCTTCGACGTCCACCGAGAACGGTCTGTGAATCGAATCCAATGAACTAGGTCGATCGCCACGCATTTCCTGTCTTTCCATCTTCAAGAAAAGATCGATTGGTTTCATTGAGAGGATTGTATCGAAGCAATCCCCATCAATTAACCTCAGAACAATCTTGGGCATGCATGTGCGTGGAAGGTGAATCCTTTGGTTGTATGGTGGAACCACATGTGGACTTCATTTCAAATGGGTTGGGGCTTTGGTGTGCCTATGATGGAGCGTTTACAAGTTCAATCTCGCTCTCCATTTGAGATTCATCAAATACTCACTGGTTTGAGATACACACCTCAAATTACAATTGATGCTGAGTTATATCTTCCTGAGGGCGAAGGGCCGTTTGGTTGTGTGGTTGCCCACCATGGGAGCAAAGGTTGGGCTACTCACCATAGCGACCATATAGAGAATTGGATTGATGCTGGGCTTTCGGTTTGCAAAGTGAACTCATTTGCTTCAAGAGGGATTGATTCGACTGTTGACGACCAGCTTTCAGTAACTCACGCAATGATGCTTGTTGATGCGTTTAGTACGCGTTCGGTATTATCTCGTGACCCCAGAATTGGAAAGATCGGCATCGCAGGTTGGAGCCTTGGCGGCACTGTTGCCCTATACTCTGCATGGTCTCCTATTGTCAATATACTCGGGTCTAATTTCGATGCTCATTTACCATTTTACCCAGCGGCACATATTCGGCCGGAGATTAAAAATTGGTCTGATTCACCTATTTTGATTCTGCATGGTGATATTGACGACTGGACGCCGATTCACCTGGTTGAAGAACTAATCACTCAACTTCCAAATGCTACCTTGCACTCATATCCGGGTGCTCACCACGGATTTGACAGCGAGAAAGAGTTGACACTTCTCCCAAAGGCAGTTCGTCTAAGAAAAAGAACTGCAAGAATAAACAAGGACGGGCACATGTCTGGAGAATTATTTCCGGGCATTCGATTTCCTTTGAATAAGCGTTGGCAAAGAAAATGGGTCATTCGACTATTAAGAAATAGAGGGGCTCATGTTCAAGGCAGTGCCTCCGCTCGTGCTGATTCCCTGGAAAGGGCTAAAAATTTCTTTTTAGAGCATCTTTTCTAGGATTCTTAGCGACTTCCAAGGAGCCATCAATTGACCTATGGGCTTCTTGGGCTCGTATCTGCGTGGAAGGGGAATCGTTTGATTGTATGACGGGGCCACACATGGGCTGTCTTGAAGAACCGAGGGCGGGACCACGGGTTGTCGCCATGGCAACTATCGATGAGCAGATTCAAGCTCTTGAAGAGGAGATTTCCAAGACGAAATACAACAAGGCTACTCAAGGGCACATCGGGAAGTTGAAGGCTAAGATTGCTGCTCTCAAAGAACGTAAAGAGAAGGCTCAGGCTAAATCCGGGGGTGGCGCGCCGGGATTTGAAGTAAAGAAATCGGGAGACGCAAGTGTTGCTCTCGTTGGATTCCCTTCTGTCGGTAAATCTAGCCTGATATCACAACTTACAGGCGTCGAATCTGAGGCAGGTGCATTTGCATTCACGACTCTGACATGCATACCCGGATTGATGGAACACCGAGGAGCAAAAATACAGATTCTTGATCTTCCAGGACTGATTAAAGGTGCAAGCGAAGGAAAGGGGAGAGGTCGTGAAATCCTGAATGTTATTCGCTCGTCTGATATGGTGCTCTATGTTCTTGACCCGTTTCAAGAATCCCATTTCAATGTCCTAGACCATGAGCTTTGGAAGTCTGGGATGCGCCTTAATCAGCCGAAACCTCAGGTTTTCATCAGGAGGACCGAAAGGGGAGGGGTTGTAGTTCGGTCCACCCTGGGGCAGTCCAACCTCTCGGAAAGAGAGGTTCAAGACATAATCAGATCATTTGGGATAGTATCTGCCAACGTTGTTTTGAGATCGGATGCCACTGACGACCATATCGTAGACACCCTGGCAGGTAACAGAATCTATTCTCGTGCTGTTGTAGTAATCAACAAAGTGGACCTTGCTACAGAATCAGATATGGAAAAGGCTGAGTCGATGGTGCCTGATAATTGGCCGATTCTCAGAGTATCTGCCAAGACGGGCGAGGGGATCGAAGAAATGAAGGATTTCATCTATGACAATTTGGGCTTCATGTCGATATATCTGAAGCCACAGGGGCAGGAAGCGGATCTGGTTGAGCCATTGATCGTAAAGGATGATTCAACAGTCAGGGAAATCTGTGTTAAGCTACACAGAGACTTCGTCAGGAAATTTAGATACGCGCGAGTCAAGGGTCCAAGTGCAAAATTCGACTGGCAAAGAGTCGGTCTTGACCACAGACTGTCCGATGGAGACTTGTTATCCATTATTACAAGAAGGTGATTTGAGATGACAGGGGGTCTTCCCGGAGATGTGACGAGACAGGCGGACATCATTCCTCGCGCTGAGATGCGCTCTCTGGTTGAGCATCTGAAAGGTCGGGCTCGTAGTTTCTCGGTCCTCTTTATTGTGGCTCTGATTATCGGATACCCCATTACAGAACGAATGATCTCTTGGGCGGCGAACAATACAGGATGGCGTCCGGAAGGAGTTGATATTGTAATCATAGAACCACTTGAGCTCATTCTGCTGAAACTTCGAATTTCAGTTCATATCGCTCTTGGGGCTACAATGTTGGCATTGATTTTTGATCTTGCGTGGAATGGAAGGGAAATTATTGCCAGAGGCAAGAGAACGATGGCGAAAGAAGGAAGTTTTGTGAGACTTGCAGGGGTTTGTTTAGCATCAGTCGCATTGGCGATGTTGGGCCTTTTCTATGCGAATTCGATATTGATTCCATTTCTTCTAGAGTACCTCGCTGCCGATTCGACTTCATCTGGACTAGATGCAACATGGCGTATCGGCTCATGGCTAGGTTTCATTGTAGGCCTCCTTACAGCTTCAGCAATCGGATTTCAAGTTCCCCTGATTGCTTTCGTGCTCATCCGATCTGGCTTAATATTGCCAGAAACAATCACAGGGAATAGGGCAGTCCTATGGTTTTCAGCATTGGCGATTGGGGCATTCCTATCTCCTCCTGACCCTCTTTCCATGTTCTTGGTCGGTGGTCCAGTAGTCGTTTTACTAGAGATCGCCATCATATTTGAGCGAATTACTAACGCCTCAGATGGAGTCCCCTAATCCTCGATTCCTTGAGTCTTCTGCGCGAGCGTCTTCTCTGCCTGAATCGACGTCCACCAAGCGCATCAGAAGTGTTCCCGCTATTATGAGAAGGCAAAGGCTGGCAACACCCACTCGACTATCATACATAGTCGTCATGAACGCATAAATCGCTGGCCCGAGAAGTGCTGCTACTTTTCCGAAGAACCCGAAGAACCCGAAGAATTCCGCGCTTCTGGTTTCAGGAACCATCTGCCCGAATAAGGATCTCGCTAATCCCTGGGAGCCGCCCAATAGGGCCCCGGCCATACATCCTAGCAGAAGGAATTGGTACATGACGCTGAAACCAAGAGGCTCCCAGACTTTGTCCCTGACTGTCTTGGGTATGAAGTCCAATGACCCATCCCCTAGACTGGTGGGGTGTTCGTCCCCGAGGGCAAGATGACCATCCAATGGGCCCCCAGATATGCTCGCGCTGAATCTTGTTTCTGAAAAGTCCTCGAAGAACATCTCAATTAATTGGGTATCTGCGGTGGATGCTGTCCTATATTCATCAGACTCCTGATTCGGATCATTGAATTCGTAAATCGTTCGGTCTTTGTAATCCTCATCTATGTGTATGGGCATGACATTGAGCCACTCCGCTGCCCAGTCCTGCTCAGATTCGTCTACAGATAACTTCAGCTCGAATGCTGTTTCTCCGACCGTGATATCATATTCATATGTGTCCTCATTCCAATCATACTGGAAATCATACTCTGAATGTCCAGAGAGTTCCAGCGGTGCGAATGAAAGCGCAGCCGTTACAACGACAACCCAGCCGATTAGAGATATTGTCAGTGCTGATTTAGTGCTAGTAGTCTCGGCCAATTTTGTGAATCCTAGCGCGCAAGGGGCCGCGACGAACTGGATGACCAATATTGTGGCTATCAGTGCACTGGTTGTGAGGCCTAGCACAGATATGCCGTAGATTCCTGCTAGTGCAGTTACTGAATTTATTCCATCGATAAACAAGAAATAGGCGAACATGTAGATGAACAGAGTCTTGAATTTCCGCCATTCGGAGAATGTTTTCTTTAACTCGCTGAATGCGAGTTTTGCTGACTCGCCGATTCCGAGGCTCTCCATCTCATTCTCGATTTCAGGTTCGGGGACGTACTTGAATGTGAACATCGCGAAGCCGAGCCACCAAGCTCCAGATGACGCCATGACGAAGGGAATGAGCCAGCTAGGATTCGATCCGGAATCATTCACAATGAATGTGATCATAAGAAGGTGGATTAGCAGCAGGATTCCGCCGCCGAAGTAGCCGTATGCGAATGCCTTGTTAGATATCGCATCCATCTCATCATCCGTGCCCATATGTGGCAGCAATGCATTGTAGAATACTCCTGCACCGTTCAACCCTATGTTAGCCAGCAAGAACATGACGAATATCCAAACCCACTGCAAAGAGATATCAAACATCGGGGCGAAAGCGAGAGCTATGGTTGACCCTGCTCCGAGATAAGTCAGTATTCTGAGCCACCACATCTTGATAGCTCGTCTATCTGCGATAACGCCGAGTGACGGGCTTGCAATCGCCACTAAAAGTGCTCCAATTGCAACTGCAACGCTCCATACAGCGTCTGAGGTCATGTTGCGGCCAAGAATCTCGGCCTCCAAGCCATTTGCCTTGAGGAAAAGGTAAGCAAACCACGCAGGGAGTACCGCGGTTGTTACGGATGTCTCAAATGCCGATTTGCCCCAGTCATAGAATGCATAACCACGTACTGATTCAGGATTTGATTGGCGATCTATGGTGGCTTCCCGCATATTGCTGCCTCAGCCTTCAATACGTATTGGAGGGTATGAGCGTTGTCACTGCAACCTGTTTGGATGAAGGTGTATTTCATGACCTTGGTACTTTCCGCTAAGTACGTGAGGTCTATGGGTTGGTCGAAGCCTAGAGAGAATTCCATAGAGGCACTGCTGTATGGCATCAAACACGCAGATGGGGTCGAAATGGACCTCAGATTAACAGCTGATGGCGAAGTGGTCATCCATCACGATCCGAGAACTCCTAATGGCCTATATCCTGAATCTAGCGATTATAGCGAGATTTCATCCCACTCCGATCGTTTTGAGGATCTCTTATCCAAAGAAAATTTCACAACAAGATGGGTCGATGAAGGCCGGTTCGTCTGTCTTGAGTTGAAGGCGCCGCATCCGTCTTCTGGAGCTGGTGGCGGGTGGTTCAGGGGCGCCGCGATGAGACGTCATATGAGTGAGCTGATGCAAAAGGTGAGTCAGATGATCGAGCATGAGAGTGTTCCTGTTTCGTCGACGGTTTTCTACTCCTTCGACCCATGCATAACAAAAGTAGCAGCATCTCATTCTGGAGGCTATCGTCACGCTAGACTCATGCCAAAATTAAGGCAATGGGGCGGGTGGAATATTCAGAGGGCTGCAGCATTCCCGTCATTTGTCGCTACTTCTGTGCCGCGGATGCTATCTCGACAAAGAAAATTGGGTGCGCCTATGCTCCCACTTGCCCTGGAGTACCTTGAAGGATGGACTCGTCACATCCCGATCGGGACGTCTGTTGGATTGAAGGGCAAAGGGCTTCAACGCTTCAATGAGATAAGAAAAGGACATCCGGTCTATGTTTGGCCTGCGCCCTTAGACATTGAGCCGCATATATTGGATGCAGGGCTATCGTGTATATCGGACGCAATTGATTCAAATCTGCAGTACCCCGGGGGGGCGGAAAGGTGTATGAGGCCTGCGACGATGCCTGAGATTGAAGGGGTTCGAATGCCTTGGAATGAAATTTCAGAGGGGGATCGTAAGGACGTTGTTCGAAGATGGCGTAAGCGTTGGTCATGGAGTACAACTCTGGAAGAATTGGAGAGGATATCAACGGTCAACACGCTCCCTTGGGAGGCACCTCGTTTAATAGGTCACAGAGGGGTTGGCAAAGATCCTAGGACCCTATGACTGAAGACGCCTATGTGGCTGGTTCTCAGCTAGATACTTGGGCCTGTAGATCGGAACTCCTCGACCTCCCCTTGCACTTCGCTCATCGAGTATTTGTGCAGTTATCCCCGCTACTCTAGACCAGCCGAAGAATGTCGTATAATACTCTGGTTTTCTAAATCCTACAGACTGGAGCAGGGATCCACTAGCGATGTCCACATTGGGGAATGGATTGGATATCTTAGGTATCTCAGAAAGAATCGGCGGGACCACCTTACGGAGGGATTTGACGATTTTAAAATCAGAATCGTTCGGGCAGATTTCTTCACCAAGTTGGATGAGTAGCCTTGCACGCGGATCCTCCGCACGGAGTACTCCATGCCCGAAGCCGTAAATCGGCCTCTTTGCGGCTAGTTCGCCTCTGACGAATGTTTCAATCTCTTCCTCGTTACTAGTTCCAATTCGTTTTACAAATTCAAGACATGACTGATTTGCTCGTCCATGCAATGGGCCGGATAAAGCACTCATTGCAGAAGATATTGAGGCGTATACCGAAGCTCTTCCGGAGGCTACGGCTTTCCCGGAGAACGTCGAAAGATTGCCGC
>JAZANC010000163.1:0-6862 GCA_036228805.1 Thermoplasmatota archaeon | reverse complement strand
TCGATAACGGCCCATGAGCGTGAGGTGGTTATGGTCAGTTCTTCCGTGTCCGGATCGGTTATTTCTATTGGGATTCTCAATGTTTCACCAAGCTCAACAGTAACTATGGATGGGAGTCCTCGGATGGCAGGTGGATCGGCAACGGGCTGTATTTCGACTAAGAAAGAGCCAACCCAATGGTTATCTGCTGAATCTGTAATCGTGATATCCACCATTGAAGAGCCGCTAGAGTCCTGAAGAGGCTGGATCTGTAAGTCCCCTCCTGAAGTCTTCAGTTCCAATAGCCCGTCAATTCGAGAAGTAGCGGACATCTCAAGTTGCGAGTAGGGGTCCCTATCATCCGAACATGCGCTAAGAATTGGGATTGAAATCCCCCCCTCATCTTCAGTGAGATATTGGTTCGACGGTGAGAGGCAGACTGGAGAGGTATCGACATCTATGGAATATCCTCCCGATATGGTCATGGATTGAATGGTCACAGTTACTGATTCTTCTTCACCGCCAGAAGACCATTGAAACCTTGCACCTATGCCAAGCGAGAGATCTTCCCCCACAGGGGGAAGGAAGCTGCCGACGGGTATATCATAGGAGAATGGGCCTTCTTGGAATGGGGCTTCGAATGCGAGATTGCTACCAATAGCGAAACGGATATTGCTCGATTCGGACACTATTCCAGTTAGATTGCCGTCAATATTGCCTGTTACACTGAGAGTTGGGTCGTTTACATCAACCCTTAATCCCTCTACGCACCCCTCTCTTATGACGAGCATGATATCGAAAGACTGGGCCTGAGGGAGCATCGCTCCCTCTGACCAAGTTGTCCATTGGCCCCCAGGGGTCCTAATAGCAAGGGTAGCATCCAACCCTTCTTCAGAAATTATGTGGATTCGCCCCAGGGACTGCTCGAAAGGTGGAATTACAGAGAAAATTGACCATTCGCCCGGGGCACTACCTGTTGGCTGTAATCCACAAGGTGATATCTCGAGACCTGCAATATTTCCGCTATTGACGTCAAAATCGATTACCGGATATGAAGATGGGGCTATTGTTGCAACTGCCTTTGCATTTTCAAACCCATACCATGGTTGGAAGAAGGATACTTCTAATGCTACTGCATCGACTTGAACTTCTGAATCATCGGGAGCGCCGTCTGAAACGTAGTCTATCTTGACAGAGGTAGAGGATAACATTGTCCAGTCCCACGCACTACCATTGCCAAGATCGTAATTAATCGGGATGGTGAATCGGTCGATTGGCCCTGTGGTTCTTGCAATGGTCGAGACTAATGTAACTGAAGAACCATCATCGACTACAATCATGACTTCGTCCGAAGGCATTGCATCGGGTATTGAAATGTGCAATCTTAGAGTTACCTGGATGATATCTCGATTTTCGAGCCCCTGAAAATCAAAACCTGAGAGAATGATGTCAGGACCCTTAGACCACGAATAGTCCCCATCTGGGGAGCCCGTTGCAAGTGTGGCTCCAGTTTCGGAATTGGATGCGTATGATATGTGAGACTGATAGTTTCTCGGTCTTTGGTGGTTGAATTGCAGCATCCCTGAATTGATAGTTGCATCAGTATAGTGTGCTTCATCCCCTGCGAATCCAGAGGTTGCGCTCAATAACCAGATGCTTTCATCGAATGGATGTGTGAAAATATCTTCTTGGCTGGAGCCGATTGGAGTGTCAGCAATTGCCATGGGAAGGAGTATCAAAGTTGCCAGAAACGCGGCTACCCGTGCCCCCATCGTGACGAAATGACCTACTTGTGCGTTTGAAACCGTTGGTGGTACGTCCGCAATATTTGCGGAAGAGATGAAATACGGCATTATCAAGGAAAGCATACACGGCTGTGGTAGTGTAGCGGTTAGCACGGTGGGTTGTGGTCCCGCCGGCCCGGGTTCAAGTCCCGGCCACGGCCCCAAATCATATGCTACCTAGGTAATCATCTGATATCGTATGCCCCATCCTGCTTGCTTTGGTGCCAAGATAGTCCTTATTTTCCTCACTTACGCCAGCCATCAATGGTATTCTCTCTACGACATCTATGCCCAACGAAGTGAGTTGGTCGACCTTATCGGGGTTATTTGTCATCAGATTGATTCTATTGGTCCCCACAGCATTAAGGATTGTAGCTGCTAACGAGTAGTCTCTGGCATCAGCAGGATGGCCCAGCAGTAAATTTGCATCAAGCGTATCTGCGCCCTTATCTTGTAGATTGTATGCTTGTATCTTAGCGAGGAGTCCGATGCCTCGGCCCTCTTGTCTCAGATACACCAGACAACCGTATCCTATTTTGTTGATTATTGATAATGCTGCATCGAGTTGTGGGCCACAATCGCATCGAAGGCTACCGAAGGCATCGCCGGTAAGGCATTCAGAGTGAATTCTGACTGGTGTGGGGTCTGGGCCCCCCATATCCCCCAGAGTAAGGGCCACATGATCGAGATCCGTAGATGGGTCATTGAATATGCGTATTCGGAAAACACCGTGAACAGTGGGCAGGTTTGCTTCGGCGGGTACTGAGTCAATTTCTTTGATTTGCGTGAACTCTTCCACCAAATTACGGCTCCCCCCTTGATGTTCGTACATGTTTTTCTGTTCAATCTTTACTCTGTTCGGATCATATGTTTGCGATGACTATGCGGAATAGAATAACGCCGTTATCAAGCAACTTATGACTGCATTCAGCCTGCCTTCTTTCACAAAGCGCGGGTATATCGTGAAGCGATTCGGGATCATCGCTGAACACCTCAATTACTGCACCTGGTGAATGGGCATCTATTGCTCTTCTTGTCTCATGCACGGGGATGGGGCAAAGATGCCCGGTTAGATCGATTCTGAGGTCGACCATGCTCAGACCAACATGGATGCACGATTCAATGCGGCGGCGGGCCGATCTAGCAATTCTGGTTCGAGGTTCGAACCTGCCCATTCACGTCGCTTCAATATCTCAAGAGTTGCACCTGCCTTTTCGACATGTATCTCTATGATCGCCGAATGATCTTCCTGGAAGATATCTCCAATTGCAATATCCGGAAGTTTTGCCTCAGACTTTAGCCAATCACTGAATTCTCGCTTAGATGCTTCTTTACGGCCTACTGAAACCTTGATCCTAACCATGCCAAAGGAGTCTGAAACTTCATCCCAATCTTCACGTTTCCGAACAGGATCGCGTTCGACTCCTTGAGGCAGGTTTGGCGGTTCGCTGGATGGTATCTTTAGATTCCATGTGGAGGAAATGCGATCGAGCTGGAGAACGTCATTTGCCGACACAAGAGACCAAGCGATTCCGGATCTGCCCATGCGCCCTGTACGGCCTATTCGATGGACATATGCCTCGGTTTCGTCGGGTAAATCATAGTTAACTACGTGGGTTATCGTATCGATGTCTATTCCCCTCGCAGCAACATCAGTTGCAATAAGCACGGCGTGTTTTCCTTCTCGAAATGCAGAGAGTATCTTCTCCCGTTTGTTCTGGGGCATGTCGCCGTGCAAAGCCACTGATTCGAAATTATGCCTATCGAGGCGATCAACAAGCATATCCGCCATCCTCTTGGTATTGGTGAATACTAGCATCTGTTCTCCTTCGTCAAGAGTGAGAATGATTCTGCCAAGGACCCATAGCTTGTTGGCACGCCCTACCCTGACATGTCTCTGTTCAATTTCTGGGACTTCGATCTCAGTCCCTCCTGTGAACACCTGCTCAGGATCCTTCAACAAATCTTCAGAAGCATCTAGAACCTCTTGGGGGAATGTGGCGCTGAATAGTAGAGTCTGATTCCGATTAGGTGCTTGTTCTACGATCCAAATGACATCTGGGAAGAATCCCATATCAAGCATCCTGTCTGCCTCATCAAGACAGAATATGTTGATTTCTGATAGATTTAGATGCGCTCTCTTAGTCATGTCAATTATGCGGCCAGGTGTTCCCACTATGACGTCAGCACCGGCGGCGAGTTCCTTTGCTTGGCGTTCGATATCTGTTCCGCCATATACAGTTCTAATCCTCAGCCCCTTCTGTCCCTGTAGCCAATTCATTTCTTCTGCAACCTGGACGGCTAGCTCCCTTGTTGGGCAGAGCACTATTGCCTGAGGCAGTCCACTTGGTGTACACGTCTCTATTATCGGAATCCCAAAGGCAGCGGTTTTTCCAGATCCAGTTCGAGCTTGCCCTATTACGTCACGGCCGTTGAGTGCAGCGGGTATTGTCTCACGCTGAATCTCAGTTGGTTCCGCCCATCCCTTGCTATCAAGAGCCTTGGAGGTATCTTCTGACAGATTAAATTTCGAAAAACCAGAATTGCTCATAGATAGGCCTCAGAAGCTCTCCGAGTCCTTGATCTGCTGCTGAAGCTCACCCATCCAGTACTTTCTGCAGTTTTCCTTCGTCAGGAACATGTGCTTGCTGGTAAAACTGTGATTGTAATGGCCCTTGTCAGCGCTAGCGAACTGTTCCTTGCGTCGCTTGTGGTATTTCTGAAGGACATGCTGCCGCATATACTGTCTGAACTTGAGTGCCTTAGTTCGATTTACTCCCTTCGGTGTCTCTCCAGCCCAGAGGCGCTCAAATCGCGCTTCTTTTTCGCTGATGGCTTCACTCATTGTCATTCCTCGTCGGCCTGCCGACCTTCCACCTGTTTATGACCTTCACGCTGGGTCGGGTTTCTATTTTGAAGTGTTGACGAGGCTTCTTCAGCGTCTTCTACAACGTCTAAATCTGCTAAAAATCGGTTCTTCTCCTCTTCAGTGCCCTCCATCTCAGGATCAAATGCCAGAGCCTCGAGACGTCTTTTCAGATCAGGATCTTTCTCATTTCTAGCCAGTTGTCCAGCGGTTTCCCTGAGATCTGATCCAGTCAAAACAACAGATAGTTGGTCTATGCAGGCCCTTCTCAATCTTATGTCCCGGTCGCCGGCCCCATCTATGACCAACCTGGCTACTCTTGGGTTCTGCATATCGAGGGATTTTATAGCTCGTAAAATCTTCATTCTAACTTTTGAGTCCTTCTCGCCCAAAGATGCTTCGACAAGTATTGCTGCAATTCGAGGTTCGGCGGAAGCCAACTTTGGAAGGCAATCAGCGCCGGATGAGCGTACGTTGGAATCTGTATCCTCCAATGCCCATGCTATCAAGTCCCAGCCTACTGCTCCTCCGCGTTCCGTGACTATTCGCAGCAACTTTGCCGATCTTCTACGGAGATCGATCTCCTCTTCTTTCATCAGGGACTCAAGATGTTGACATCCTGCCTCGACCCATTCTCTCGATATCGCCTTCAAAACACGGAAAGCACGGGTTCTATCCGCCTCATTGGGCCTTCTCAAGAGGTCTTCGAGACTTAGTTCGGAAGATGATGGGAAAATTGGTGCTATACGTTCAAGCGTCTCCCACGCCGACTCGGAAACATCTGCATCAGAATCGTCTAACCTGACAATCAATTGGTACATCAGATTCTCGGATTTTCTCAACATCATTCTCGGAAGGCCCGTAATTGCAGATAGCCTAGCTGCAGGGTCATCGTCATCAATCGCTTCTGATAATGCTTCATGGGCCTTATCGAGGTGCTCTTCCGAAACTCGATGTAGTGCGACTATGGCGTCATTACGAGTCGCGAATCCGCCCCCGTCGCCCAACGGAATCTCGACAGCAGCCAGATCAGATCTTGCAAGAGGGATTATCTTGTCCGGAGGTATTACTGCCCAACGGCCCAAGGGCGGAGTCAGTGGTCCAAGATTACGCCCACTTCTGCTAGACACCTTGCGTATCGGAAGACCGGTCCTAGGGTCACGTGCTATGTACTCCGGCACGACGGCGAGAGGGGGCGGGAGGATTCAAACCCAGCGGAAATTCACTTTGATCTAAATGCCTCTCGATTTCGCCTCAGAGAGAAGAAGTGCGGGAAGAACGAATAGTGCAAGGATAAGTGACAGGGCCACAGAGGCTGCACTAACGAATCCGAAGTCCTGTATCACGGGGACGGGTGAGAGCAGCAGAACCAGGAATCCGGAAGCAGTAGTAAATGCGGACATCATAAGGGCTGTGCCGGTTACAGAGTAGGTTGTAGCCATTGCTTCGACGCGATTCGCACCGGCTTCTAATTCATCTTCGAATCTTCGCCACATGTGTATTGAGTAATCTATCCCTAGACCTATTGTCAGTGCGGTAATCATGATTGTGAGGACGTTCCAGTTTAGGCCCACCACAGCCATTGTTCCAACTACCCATGCCCCTGCAAGGGCGACTGGGAGGATGATGACTGCTGAAGTACTCAAACGTCTAGTCATGGCAATCAAAACAAGGAAAGATGCAACTAGACTCAGAGCGGTCGACTCGACTTGAGAGATGAAAAGTCCATCAAGCACGGATTCAATCACGATAATTTCCCCAGAAAGATACGCTGAGCAGCCACAACCGTCATCCCCCTCTAACCATTTTACGTGATCCGCGAAACCATCCGCGATTGCATCCGTATCTTCGCTAGAAGATGCCCTTACAGCCACGTCAATCATCAGATATTGCAAGACACCAGCCTCTTTGTCGATCGATACCGTCCTTGCAATTCGATCGGCCCAAGTATTATCCCTAAGAGGGTCGCCCAGGGTCTCATCCTCAATCAGAGCATATACAGCAAGAAGAAGATCGCCTTCTGAGTGCTCTGAAGAAAGGCCCACTTCTCCGTCAAAAAGTTCGATTCCATAATCCTGGCCCCAGTCAGGATCGACCTCCAAACGGTCGCGTAAAACGGTGTAGAGGCCCTCGTACTGAGGTCTGCTATCCTCTGTTCCATCAGGCCTTATGACCATCTCATCCAAGACCATTCGACGATGTAAACCCCGCATTGTATCCATGATGTCTTCAT
>JAZANC010000162.1:0-4459 GCA_036228805.1 Thermoplasmatota archaeon | reverse complement strand
AACCCTCAATCCATACAGGATCATTGCCCGCAGTGACAATCAAATCTCCTTGATCTAATTCCTCCCCAGTATCGGCGTCCCATACAGTGTAGTGGACATCTACTCGATCACCCTCTCCAACATGTATGTCCTTTGTTTGACCCCCGGAAAACACAGTCACATCGAGCAGTACTTGGGCTTGCATGACTTGCAGATGTGAGACAATAATCTGCACCTGATGATCCGTAACGTCCTCTGTCAGAATCACCTCCAGGACCATGGAATCATTGCCTTGAAGATCGATGATTGTTAAATCTGGCTCACCGCCCTCTGCGAATATCACTGAACCCCCAATTATCTCCAAGACCAGGTCGAGAGATTGATTCCCTCGATTATGCACCACCAAAGACGCTCTATCCCCTTGCCCTTGATGCTCCCAATCGCATCGCACTTCGCCCGGTAATAGAAACAGATCATCCTGGTCTGCAAGAACATCCGGCCATTCCCAGTTGTCGAGTCTAGGGGCACATGTGTCGTACAGAAGGGTAACCTCCCAGTACCATCTATCACTTTCTGGATCCTGTATCAATGACCTGTCTGTCGCATCGAACGCATCTTGATTGATGTCCATGAACTTCCAAACGCTGTATCCAACAATGATACTCGATAGAAGAATCATCGCTGCCATAGCCAATGACAACAAGATGGCCGCTCGAGGAATAGCCATCCTGTTGATTCCCAGAGGCACCGTTGGATGCTCAATCTCCTCGGCGACATCCGAGATCCAGGGTCCTGTCACAGTACCGACTCGATAGTCGCTGCAATCAACATTCGCCCATAGTGGGCCATTGTCAGTCTATTTCTAGGACTTCCATGTCTCTTTGGCTTAACCAGAGGATAACCGCCAATTCTATTGACACTGAGGTGGTGAGAATAAGAAGCCAAGCCGCGGACATGTCTGAGAGCCAGAGCATAACGCCGGCGACCGAGGCGATTGTCAGATCGACCAAGCCCAGTATTCGCAATCCCCTCCTAAGTTTCAAAATACCATACGACCAGACCACCGAGGAAGTCAAGATGAGGAGGATCACCCCCGCCTCAAGCCTCAGGATTGTCAAGAATACGATGAGGAGAAGGATGTGCACATTCTGTACAGAGGGAGATACCCATCGCTCAATATCAACGAACATACCCGCAAATAGAATCAACATGAAAACCAATAATTCTCCAACTATCAGCGAATCGACAACCGAGGATATGAAACCAAAACTGGGTTCTAAGGAAACGATGGAGACAGGTAGCAAAAGTGCAATCGTACCTGCCTCCCTAGTGCGCCTATCCTTCACTGAACTGTAAAGCCCTCTTGCGACGGCAAGAATTCCAGCAGGACCCCATGAAAGTAGTATAATTGAGAATACAAAAATAACCTCTCTGTATCCACTTCTAACGTTGACATTTGAACCACTCCTCTTACTTTGCACATCAACCAAAACATCGAGAATTATTGCAAGAATCAGCACAGATTCCAGAAGCATGAATGGATATATCCATTCTAGAAGACCACCCTCGAAGGGGTCAACGCTCAGAGGAGCTGGAAGCGATCCAATAATCACGAATCCAGCGACTCTGGTGATCGTCAGGGGATATACTATCCAGTTAATCATCGACCTCCGTTCTAAGAGACCTCTTTTTCCATTGACAAATGTCGTAATTCCCAGTAATAGAATCACAGGTATAGCCACGCCCAAATCTGTCAGATCACTAACCGAAGAACTAGGATTTGTATGCCCGAAAACAATTGCGCAACCTATCCCGATAACCGCCACAGCGTGTGTTGCGTCCGAACCCAATGTGTCTGCCATTCCTACGCCTAATCGACGTACTCTTGCACCTTCGAGAGCGACAATGATGACCAGGAAGGAACCTGCTGATAGGACCAAAATCGGACGTGGCCCCAATATGAATGAAGTAATTATCAATGATACGCATACGATACCAATTACGCCAATGGCAAGGATTGGGAAATGACGTACTTCATCGACATAGGATTGACCCGGGACCCCAGAAGTCTTGTGGACTTCGACAACAGGCCTGTGAACGTCCTTTTCTGAAATCGTAGATCCCATCGAAAGAACTTCTTCACTTCGCCGATCTCTCTCAGCGACTGCCTTTAGCTCTCTCAGGATCTCTCCCCGCGTTACGAACCAAATGGAGGAGACGCTGAACACTCCTAAGGCAATGCCAATACCTTCCACCCTGCCATCCAGCAAAGTTAGCACGCATAGCATGCTAGAATGAACCATAACCACGGTAGCAACAGGAAGTATGCTCTTCTGGACGCCGGTCCTGAACATCCCCGTCGCAGTAGTTGCTATACCTACTAATATCGCACAAATAATTGGGTCAGGAATCCATTCCAAAGAGGGGTCGTAAGAACCCAGAGAAGCGCCCGGCATCAGGAGGAGTACCGGACCGCTCTGTACGCACAGCCCAACCCAGTCATTCACCGACTCCCAAGAAGAAAGAATAAGCGGAACAAGGACGCCCACTGCAATCACTAGTATCAATATCGACGCATCTGCGCCAATCCATTGAAGCAATACTCCCCCCAGTCCCACAAAAATCGGAATTGACACGGATGAATCAGGACGTATGCCAATCGAAGAGAACCACGCGTGACCAATCGAAATGACCATGAGAATAAGTGGAGCTTCTAGACTGGTGAGATGCCCAGATAAGAGCAGCAGTGCTGTGCTAGAAACAGGCACCCAGAGAGTTAGATTCCATAGATTAAGTGCACCTGACTGCTTTATTGAGGCAGAAATCTCGGAAGTTCCGATAATCCCTGATGATATGTTCAGCGAAGACCCCCCGAATCTAGAGCATACGAAAACACTCAGAATTAGGGACATGGCAAGATACGCCACAAAAATCTCCCCTCCGATCTTCAAAGCACCATCCGTAACTCCGCCCAATCCTCCCGCTGCTGAGAAAGTGACGCCCACTTCATCTATCACTATCAGAATTGGCGGCCAAATCCACGGTGTAAGAGCCGCAACACCAGCCAGGGATGCAGAACCTCTTTTGATTGCAAGCCACCCTCCTGTTGAATGAATTGTTCCGAAGATCAGTAGGACCAATGCAAGACCATATTCAACCGAACCATCGAGGGGGATAAGCACGAGAAGCAGTACTGAAATCCCAATGCTGCCAGCCCACAAAACGGTGTTGCTAACTTTTCCTTGGTGAACCACCAGCATACCTACCAGTGCAACGGTCCCTCCCGCAGAAAATACCCAGTAAGAGTTGAATGATGAATTAAAAGGGCCATATTCCATTCCCACAAGAGTAGCGATAAGCACTGTAAGAGAAATCGAGGACATCATCCACACGGAACGTTTTGAAGACCCCCTTACAACAAGATATGACGAAAAGTAAGAAATCGATAGAAGCAGAATTATCGCAGAAGCGAAAGCTAGGTTCTCACGCACAGATCCAACAACCATAAGGGCGCCAATCATACTCAGCATAACCGAGATGCCCCAAAGCCCAGGTTTTGCGATTCCACTATGTTCCAATGCACTCGAGAACCAATTTTTGGACGACGAGAATCTCGTCGCGACCATCGCATTCGTTCCGTTTACTACAACCATTGCAATGAAGAGCTTTAGGGGATGATCAAGCGAAACTACGGTGAGCGAACCAATCTCAAATCCGTCAGTGATGGCATGCATGCCGACCCATAGATTCGATGCTGCGATACCGAGTGAAGCCAGATTACCAGACGAGCGATGTATCGCTAAGCCATGGAGAAGAAGAACAGCCATCAAAATCATCACTATGACCCCGTCTTCACCTGCTACCGACCCAGCAGTAGATCCTATAGCGAGTAGAACTAGAGTGGCCTGGGCAGCGATTGCGTCGCTATTGTGCCGATATGCAAGTAAGACATTGAATACCACAAGCATGCAGAGTGCAATGCCCACTTCGGAGAGCCCTAAGGGCAGAAGCCCCCCTACCTCCCATCTATTGAGTTCGAGTGCCGTCCCATAGAGTATCTTCATCGATATGATTACCCATGTTACACCCAAGAGATTCAACTCACCCTTCCCAATCCATCTCTCGCCAAGGAAAAGTCCGAAGGACGCCAGTAGCAATAACAGCGGAATAGCGGCCATGGGATCGAGTACCAACCCAATTAGAAGGCTAAGCGCACTGTAAACGATCACCATTATGGACATCATAGCCCAACTGATCTTGCGCTCCGACCGTCTTAGAAAAGCCGTCTTAGCACCACTATCCCCGTCACCAATACCTTCACTCTGAACAAAAGCGTCTGGAATCGTCCCAAACGCTTCGTCAATATCTTCTTCTTTTTCTGAAGAAACGGCATCTTGAGTACCGGAATCGACCTCCGCAGTAAGCTCCAACATGCCTTCAAGCATGAAGCTCCTGTTGCGGATAATGGAGTCCTCATCCC
>JAZANC010000161.1:0-3112 GCA_036228805.1 Thermoplasmatota archaeon | reverse complement strand
GTCGAGTACTGGGTCATTGGAAAATAACCGGATATGAAGAAGGATAGTCCGATGGCCAGGGGGAGCATTAGTGCTACGATGGCCATTGGGAGGACAGCGGCGGTGAACGTCCCGAAAACGAACAGTAGTATCACAAAGGATATTGGTAATCCGATTATTTCCGCTCTGAGTTGATCTTGCTCTAACAGCCGGTCAAAGTCCTTGTTGATGACGAGGCTTCCAGTCACAAGGATCTCGAGATTCTCTGAAGTTATACTATTCTTGATTTCGTCCATTGCCATTTCCACGTCATGCTCCGAGCCCCCGAACTGGACGAACACGGCCGTACGCTTGTTATCGGCGGATACGTGCTGTTCTAGATGGCGGGGGCTTTCTTCGTTGTCGTATGCTGTAGAAACGCTGAGAATCTCGAGGGGGATATCATCAAAGGATTCGATGGCTTCGAAGACCCAGTTCTTGAAATCGGTATCGTTCCAGACTTTCTCCTCGTGTGTGAATATGTATGTGACTGTATTCGTGGACGTGACTGGTAGTTCCTCGCTTACCAATTCAAGGGCGCGGCCCGCTTCTATACTGGCAGGTGGCTGATTGCCATCGGCGAATTGATTGCCTCCTGCGATCAAAATACCGGATACCACGAGAGAGCATATCGATATGCAGATGATTGTCCCTCGTCTTCTATGGGCTACTCTGCCGAAATTAGCTAGACGCCCTTCCATAGTTCCCCGCTCTTTGATTTAGGATATAACGGGGTGTCAAAGGGCTAGATAGCAAATGATGCTGGCAGTGGTTGCGAAGAGCATCATTATTACGGGTATGACCGAGGTCTCGAAGGCGGATTCTGCCAAAGCAACATTAGTTAGTTCAGAGCCTCTCCATATCTTGGTTTTCATGGCCTCTGAATCCGTTCCAAGTAGTGCCATTCTGGAATTGGGGGGGTCTTTCTTAACCACCCCATAATTCTTTGCGGCCTTCTCTGAGAGGGTCGTCGCAGAGCCGTGTACCATGCACGGGTCCCCGACACTCAGGCCCCATAGCCTCCAACGGTGTTCGAGGACGCGCCCGCTTCCGTAGGTCCTCATTGTTCTCCAGAGATTGATCTTTCTGAGTTGGATGTAGCTCGTGTGGCTGCATGACCAAGTGATGATTGGCTGACCGAGTTCTTTCCTGCTGAATGATTCCGGCTCGACCACCATGCCCCCCGTGCCGTCGTGTGTGATGAATGACTCGTCCCCTGACTCGGAATCTATGTCTCTCCAATACCTCCTAGTCTCCCTCTCTCCATCTGAATTGGTGTAGGTCTCTTCTATGTGGACATCATACAACCAGTTCCAGACAACGAGGCCCTCTGCGGTCTTCGACGGGTCATTATCGACGACGACAGTTGGGGGTTGCCGTAAGGGGCGTACTTGTCCTATGACCTCGGCATCCCCTATGGCAATCGAGCGGACCTTCTGTGTTGGAACTTCAATGGCTGCTCTGCTCCTCTTACCGATGACTAGGGACACTGCGGCGAATATCGCGAATAAAATGGGCATGAAGATGAATGCAGTGTTTAACTCCATGGCGAAGAGTACCGGTATCGTCATGGATACTCCCATCAAAGGAAGAGAGGCCATGATGACGAGTATGCCATTTGTGGTGAAGTCTGGGGGGGTTGGGGTTCCGACTACCGAAGGGTGTTCTTGTATGATTCCATCTGGATCCGGGGTGAACAGGCTGTCGACACCTTCCCAGGATTCCGGCCCGGGGGGCTCGAACACCCAGCCTAAATCATCTGTGGAAGGCCTGTCTACTCTAGCGCCTCTCCAAAAGCTCTCCAGCTCGACGCCGCCGGCATCCAAGCGAATCCTAGCATCCCTTGGAGGGGCTTCCTCGCGTATCTTCCTGATGTTTTCCCTGATGGTTGTGTCTGCCTTCTGGCCTATTGCAAGCATGGCGATGAACAACACTGCCTGAGAGGCGAGGAAGAATTCTAAATCGTCACCATTAGGGTAGATGTAATCATCAAGAAAATACGAAGAAAGGTGGATGGGGAGCATGAACGCTAGAAATGCCAAATAGCCTAGTATGACGACGAAAAAAGCGATTGCATAAGGCCATGGCATGGGTATCTGGATATCGATCTGTTTACTCTGAAACATGGATGGATCGGGCCTTCCCATGTTACGGGAAAGATGGTGTGGGTGTTGATATTTGTCCTTGTCTTAATTCACTCATGTGTTCTTGATTGTGACGGAGCACAAACTCGTAATTGGGCTGTAATCTCTTCTAGGGTCCAATACTATCTGGGTGTTCGAGTTGGGCATTTGTTCCAGTAATCGCTTATGGTTCTCGGCGATCTCATCGTTTCTGCACACCAACCTGCCTCGTATGACGAACGGCTTAGTGGCGTCCATCAGAGGGATGAGCAGTGGGAGGAATTCGGCGAATGAGTGGGGGAGGTTGATTATCATCATATTCCAACGGCCCAGCAGTTCTGGGTTCTCCGCTAGTTCTCGAGCATCTTGGACCCCCGACCAAACGTCCTTGTTACGCTGTAGTTTCATTTGGCTCGATTCTTCGATATCACAGCCGCGCCATCTTCTTAGGTTTTCATTGAGCATGCTAATCGCTTCCGGATTGAGGTCAGACGCCAGGATTTGTCCTACGAGATTTGGACGGTTGACCAGATGTGCGAGAGCGGGGCCGACGCCGCAGAATGGGTCTGCCACTGCAATTGGGGAGTCTATCTTCGCCCTCAGTTCCTCGGCCTCAATAGCATTCTGAATTCTCTCAGTTTGCAGTCTTGAGGAGTAATAGGCCACCGCGGGGTCGCAAATTATCGTCTGACCGGACTCCTTCACCTCAACTCTTGTTTGAACTGCATCAAGACCGGGGTTAACCTTGATTCGTCCATTGATTCTTAAGCCCATAGGCCTCAAATCCCTGACTCTGAAGTCCCCCTTCACCCCGCGATCTTCCAAGACTAGTCTAATGTGGGGATGTGATTCCATTTTCGATTTGACTATCTGCTCTTCGTAAATCCGGACTTCTTCTTCTATTTTGAGTAGCATCATATCTCCAATGAATTCATGTGATGCGGGCCATATCGATTCATATTCTTCGACGA
>JAZANC010000160.1:0-2717 GCA_036228805.1 Thermoplasmatota archaeon | reverse complement strand
ATGCCTACCAAGATTGTCATTTCAAAGTCCGCGCGAAAAATAATGGCAGACTCAAGAGATCACGTCGAGTCGATACTCAAGAACGATGAATCCGTATATGGAATCAACACAGGATTCGGGAGTCTTTCCAATGTAAAGATCGACCCGTCGCAACTCCAACAATTACAACGTAATTTGATTCTAAGCCATGCATGTGGAATTGGTCCCAACATGAATCCTGTAACATCTCTAAGGATGTTGGCTATTCGCGCAAATTCACTGGCTGTAGGGGTCTCGGGGATAAGGCCGGAAGTTGTGGATACGATGCTTGACCTGGTTAATTCCGGATACGCGCCAACTATCCCATCTGTGGGTTCATTGGGTGCTTCAGGAGATCTCGCCCCGCTAGCTCACATGGCTATGGCGCTCATTGGCGAAGGCCAATTTATGTGCAAGCGTGGAAATGAATGGCAGGAAATTGACTCCAAGACGGTTTTCGAGAACATAGGGAAAGAACCCGTCATCCTTAGTGCGAAAGAGGGTCTTTCTCTGATTAATGGGACCTCTCAAATGGCGGCTTACCTCGCTGAGGCATCCGAATATGCTGACAGGCTATGTATTGCTGCAGATGCCGCCTGTGCAATGAGCATAGAAGCTATAGCAGGGTCTCACAAGCCATTTGATCCTAGAATACACGATGTCAGATCTCAACCCGGACAAAGGGTAAGTGCCAGTCGCATACTGGGCCACCTTCTTGACTCTGAAATCAACAAGTCTCACGAGGAGTGTCAACGTGTGCAGGACGCTTACAGTTTTAGATGCGCACCCCAAGTACACGGTGCTGCTATAGACGTGGTCAAATCGAGTGCAGAGATTGCCATATCTGATGTCAACAGTGCTACAGACAATCCCCTGATACTGAGTGATGGTGATGGTGGATACGACGTACTGAGCGGGGGCAATTTCCATGGGGAGCCACTTGCTCTAGCAGCGGACAATTTAGCAGCTGCGATACATGAGATATGTTCTATTTCCGAGCGAAGGACGAATCAAATGTTGATGCCTAGCTGGAGCGGCCTACCAGCATATTTGGCAAAGAATAGTGGCCTTGAAAGTGGATTGATGATCTTGCAATATGTCTCTGCAGCAGCGATTGCAAGAATAAGACTACTCGCAAGTCCCGCATCACTTACCAATATACCAGTTTCAGGAGGAAAGGAAGATCATGTTTCGATGGGCTCAACAGCGTGTCAGCGTCTAGATGAGATATGTAGCCTGGCTGCGTCGGTTATCGCCAATGAGATGCTCGTTGCTTCAGCAGCCTTAGATCTCAGAGAACATAAGCCGGGCAAAGGTGTTGAGGAATACCATGAAATGGTTAGATCGCTATCAGACCCAATAGAGGGAGACAGGTCAATGTCTGAGGATACGAATAGGATAGCTGGGATGATTCTGGGTGGAATGAGGGGATCGTAATGTCTCAAACTAGGAGGCATCTAGAACACCATCCTGGAACAGATCCAGCACCATTCGAAGCAGTCGTTGACTCTGTTACGAACGAGGGGGTAATCCTCTCTGAATCTTGGTGTTATCCAAGGGGAGGGGGGCAGCCAGGGGACACTGGGGTATTCCTCTCTGGGGATGAAGAGTTTCGTTTTGGGGAGGTTTCTGCATCGTCCCACATACTCCATCCTGTTTCTGAAAGCAATCTGCAAATTGGACAGAAAGTTGACTGTGTGATAGATGTTGAACGGAGGAATTCACTTACGTCTATGCATAGTGCAGCGCACATAGTATCGGCCACCGCGAATGAAAGGTGGGGTGCGATAACAGTGGGCAATCAACTCGGCGAGACTGAAAGTAGAATGGATCTCAAATTCGAGAATAGAGATGAGTTTGATGTGAAGGTCTTGCAAGATGATGCGAATTACTGGGTGGGTAAAGACGCTGAAATTATCATCCATGAGTGGGGTCGTAAGCAAATCATGACCGATGACAGAGTTAGGAATAGAAGATTCGTAGAGAGGATCATCGATAGAATAGGAGGCAGTGATCCAAGATTGAGAATGGTTGAGATAGAAGGTATCGATTTATGTCCGTGTGCAGGGACACATCTCTCTTCGACATCATCAATTGGAAATATATCGATAGGAAGAGTTCAGAATAAGGGAAAGGGAACCTTCAGAATCTCTTTCGAAATACAGAATATTGAATAATCATATTATTTAGAATGAATTCTATTGGTGGGCTCGGCAGGAATTGAACCTGCGATCTTCGCCATGTCAAGGCGACGTCATAACCCCTAGACCACGAGCCCTACTCACATTGCCAGCAACTACTTACTGATGAAGGATTCTGAAGGTCTCGAGAATGGCATTAAGCTATTATCTTCGACAATTTGGCTTCACAGCCCTCTTTATCGCAGATACCTGAGAGTCTTTTCCTCCCATTGTCCATAACTACGATCTTTGCATTAGAGACACCTACATTCTGTTTGCACCTCATGCAGAATGCATGTTCACCCATGTACGAAGCGCATTCGATGAATTATTTCATTTACACGTAGAATAGGGGTGTTTTTGCCTATTTCATGGATATTATGGAAAAACGATAGACTGCGGCTAAGTTAATGATTGTCGTCACTTTTTTTGGTCTGATAATGTGCATTATCGGCCCAAATTATTCCTTCAATCAGATGGTTCTCCATCCTGGAAAGTTGAAAATTTGATTTTCCATAT
>JAZANC010000159.1:0-3875 GCA_036228805.1 Thermoplasmatota archaeon | reverse complement strand
GTCAGCCGGGCGATTGGTGTAGTCTGGATATCATGCTGGCCTTCTAAGCCGGTGACACGGGTTCGAATCCTGTATCGCCCACCACCTACAAATGCGCATTATTCTTGATGAGTGGCAAGGTCGCATGGTCTGATGAACGAGAACATCGGGCATATCATTGCCGTGATTTATGGCGTTCCATTCATATGGATAGGGGTGAAACACTTCATCGACCCAGAGTGGTTCGAGCCGATAGTTCCTGAGATACTCGGTAGCGCTAAATTCTGGGTTTATGCGAGTGGCGCATTTGAGATATTGCTGGGCATCGGCATCATGCTTCCGCAGTATAGGAGCGAGGCTGCTTTGGGGATGGCCCTAATGCTCGTAGCCCTGTATTGGGCTAACCTCAACATGTGGATTAACGACATCCCCATTGGGGGCAATACGCTCTCCAACAGGGCGCATGTCATCAGAGGTATAATCCAAGCTGCATTGATCTGCATGGCATTGTGGATCGGCGACTGGATTCCGACAAGAAGATGAGTCGACATTCGAATTTTCGTTAACAGGGCAGTCAATTCTTGCTCGATTCGGCAACCCGCCATTCCACATGTTGGACCTTCTCTTGATTCGATGAGAAGCCGACTATGGCTCCTGCAACAAGGAAGACGATTGAGATACAGCACCCCCCTACTCCGAACAGTACACTTACGGACTCTTCCGCGAAGAAAGGCACCTCGTACTCCTTTATCCTGAGATCGCTGTCTCCGACCACATCTCCGGAGAATCGAATTTTCCAGATACCCCCGTCACTAATAAAAATCGTTCCGGCTACGTAATATCCGGGATCATCGGATGAGCTACAACTCACCCCGCATGGAGTGAATCTGTTCCCGTCTCCATCGCCCCCAATCAGCTCGACATCGACATTACGTCCATCCTCTATCAGCACGTCGTAGAAGCTCGTTGTAAGGAGCTCACCCTCGAATGTTGCGGGAGAACTTCCCTCCCAAATGATCTCCCCGCTCTCCTCGAAGGAGCCCGCCGTCTCATTAACCTCAGTATACAGATTTTCCACGCTGGAGTAGGTCAGCCATGAGCCGAGAACAATTCCGATTAGCCCCGCTGCTACTAGTGTTATGGCAACTCGCTGCACAGATATAGAGACGATTCATTCAGCATCAATATTTTCACGACATTCATGAATCACACCTGCTGTGCAGGCACGTGCTCAACGGGATTCTGATTGTCTCGATGGCCACCTTGGCCTTGGGTGCAGTATTCGTGTTATACTGCAGATGGCGTTATCCCGAGCCTCATTTGAACTGGTCAGAAATAGATATCGAGTCGATCAAGTTCCCGGCCGATTTCCTCTGGGGCGCCGCTACTGCGGCGCATCAAGTCGAAGGAGGGCTGCACAACAATTGGTCGGAGTTCGAGGAATCCAGGGGGCTGGAGAGAAGCGGGGATGCATGTGATCACTGGAACCGATGGCAAGAGGACTTTGAGATGTTATCTGAATTGGGCCTGACGACCTATCGCTTCTCCGTAGAGTGGAGCCGCCTCGAGCCAGAGGCGGGGGAATGGGACTCGGAGCCCCTGCAAGTTTATTCCGACATGGTTGACAATCTGATATCTCGAGGCATACGCCCAGTGGTCACCCTGCATCACTTCTCCCATCCCGCATGGTGGGAAGATCGTGGAGGATTCGCCAAGGAGGAAAATCTCCCCCAGTTCATCGCATACTGCGAGCGCGTCTTCGAGGCCCTCTCAGATCGTGTAGAGGTGTGGTGCACCATAAATGAGCCAACCGTATTCTCATCCATGGGATACACTCTTGGACAGTTCCCGCCAGGTCACAGGTCCATCAGGCAGACTTTACGCATCATGAGGAATCTGATGCGCGCGCATTCGAAGCTGTACATCTCATTGAAATCCAGAAAACCCGATGCCTGTATAGGCATGGCAAAGAACGTCACTCTTTTCGACCCACTGAATCGCTGGAGCCCGATAGATTGGGCGGTAGCTCGACTGCTAGAGTGGCTCTGGAGCGGCGCATGGCTGGGAGGAATACGGACAGGGCGCATGCTGGGTTCAAGAATAAGCGGATCAAAACACTCCTTGGACTTCATAGGTCTGAATTACTACACTCACTTCCTTACGGGCTTATTCATGCCTACGACAGGGGAACTAGCATTCGCAAAGAGAGAAAATGAAGTCCTAACTGAATTTGGCTATCCCATGTACGCCGAGGGTTTCAAGAGGGCAATTGACCTCGTTTCCGTACTGGATGTACCTATCGAAATAACTGAGAATGGAGTTGCCGATTCCAAGGACATCCTCCGTCCAGACCACCTGAAGAGACACCTTTGGATACTCTCCGAGGCAATTGGTGAGGGACACGATATCAAATCATTCCACCATTGGTCATTGATGGATAATTTCGAGTGGGCCGAAGGCTATTCGATGCGATTCGGGCTTTATGAAATCGATTTTGATACTCAAGAAAGAACACTCCGGAAAAGCGGTGAATTGTACAGGAAAATTGTCAAAGAACATATGAAAATTTAATCAACTCCCGAATTTGTAAGAATGCTCTATGGCTTCAGAGCAGGATTCGGTATCTTGGGGGGTGAACAAGATGTCCATGATATTCCCTCGGCCTAAAACGGGTACTGCGGTGCTCATAGAGGGTCCACGTAAACTCAGTTTGAGATTTGTTATTGAGATGCTTTGCGAAGAGATATCGTCAGATAGTCCAGTTTACTGGGTAGATGGAGGGATGTCATTAGATCCTTCTGCACTTATCCGTCCACTATCTGCCAGGGGTATGCCCGCTAGCCGTATAGAGCTGCTAAGAGCCTGTAGAGCATTTACCGCACACCAGATGGTCGACTTGCTCAGGAGACTCGATAGAGAAATACGAACGTATACGGACAGAGGAAAACCACGGTTGGTGGTTATTACCGACCTTACGAAGATGTTCGCAGATAGACAGTTGAACGGGGCAGAATCTCGAGCCATGCTCGAAGAATGCTTAGACACAATTCAGACGCTTTCAAGAAATATGAATCTACTTTTTGTTTTGACATTGGCTGAATCAGACGCATCTCGGAATCAAAAGAATATGGCAGACAAGATCAGAAGGGTAGTCGATGAAAGAATCACAATAAAATCATGGAAAGAAGACCATATCGTTGCAAAAAATCACATGCTAGATCTAATTACGAGTCCTATGGTTACTGTCCCATCCAGCGCTACGCTACTTGATTTCTATCTGGAGGACCACTCATCTATTGTAGTCTGTACGAGCCCCCCGTTCAACAAGATATCCTCGGTAATGCCGAATGGAGAGAGTATGGACAGCGAAGCACGAAGTGCTAGCGCCTTGTAAAATTCAATCCCGTCCCTGTTGATAGCCGATGATGAACAGTTAGAATTTATCTCCGAACGTAATCTGATTCTGTCCACAGGCTCCCCCCTGGATCCATTAACAACTACAAAATGTGTTTTCCTCCCAAGAAGATCTTCTTGACCCAAAAGCTTCCCCCTAAGCAATGCAGCTAGGGTCAAATTCGAAACCCTATATTCTTCAGGCCGTTTTCGAACCCTTCTGGAAATTACAAGATCCGTTAGGGGAACTTCCCCGTTAGTTAGATTAGACACAGAATCGAAAAAAATTCCAATTGTCTGCCTGATTATCTTTTCAGGCGGCCCGAGTTGAAGATTTTTGAGCATATCAATCTGCATTTTTCTTATCCAATTACAGGTCGAGTGCTGTCTGATTTCTATACCTCTAATTTTCCAACCCCTCTCCCCCTGTGCGAAATATTTCGTTAAAGACGGAATTCCTGATTTCTTATTCGGAATAAATGCAATCCATTTGTAGAAGTCTT
>JAZANC010000158.1:0-5347 GCA_036228805.1 Thermoplasmatota archaeon | reverse complement strand
GACCAAATCCTACATCTACCCGCTCAAGAAGAGCATTCAGTGAAGACGGTGGACTTTCGGGTAGACCCCTGGCAACTCGCAGTATCGAGGTCATACAAATCATACACAGACAAGCGGGACCATCACTTCCGATAGTCGGCGTCGGTGGAATAGATGGCCCCGAATCTGCATGGAATGCAATCGCAAATGGCGCAACATTACTGCAATTATACTCCGCTCTAGTTTTCAACGGCCCAGTGGTTGTGAAGAAGATAGTCCGAGGTTTGAAATCAAGACTGGACAAGGCTGGAATTTCCCATATCCACGAGGCAGTTGGCATGGATGTAGAATTCTGAAGGTAAGCCTGATGAATGTCGATGATAACCAATGTCCATGGCGTCTACGCGAGCCTCGCGACTCATCGCCGTCGGACTCTTAATCACAGTACTTGTATTGGCTATGCTAATACAGGCCCAACCCCTTCCTCAAATCACTGTTGATGAAGTTGTTAACAACTCAGATACGCATGATGGAAAAGAGGTACATGTTCGCGGAATTGTGGTAGAGGGCTCAATATCCGAATCCGGGCTATTGTTCGTTCTTGGCGGAAATGAGCATGAGATAGACATAGACGTAAGCGGAATTTCAACCCCTGAAGGACTCGTAGAGGGCACAACAGTAGCCGTCCAAGGAAAGTTCAGATCAACTACTGATGGCTGGGAAATCGACGCAACTCAGGTTCAGACAGGATGCCCCTCCAAGTACGAATCTGATAGTTAGTTGTGCATTCTTTCAAATGTAAAGCCACATTTGGACAACTGGGCTAGGGGGAGTGCTGGCGTGCTCTGTATCACAAATCGTCGATATGGTGACCCGAAGTCTGAGGGCGGCGGAGACGATTTACGGATGTATCATCGGTTGACTGAGATGCCTCGCCCCCGAGAGATCGAGGTTGGTGGAGGTCGATTCCGGAGGGAATCGATGACTACGCTGCCCGGGAATCAGGTCAGGCGCGGAAGCGAGCAGCCCGACCGGGGACTCTGGATGCCTCGGGATAGCGGGGCGGAGGAGATTGATGAATCTGCAGACGTGGAGACGACCGTCCACCGATGACGCGCCCACTATCTACCATGTTTACAATATCGAATATTCTATTTTACAGATCTAATGAAGTCAGATCGACCCCACCCATCTTGCACACTATCCTGAAATGATCGTCTTCGACTGGCTGAACGGATAGTCGCTGTCCCCTGGCTAGAAGAGCCATGCCCTCGAGATCTCCATTCTGTCGGAGAGAATCTAGCGGAACTGCATTCATCTCCACTACAGGAGCAATGTCGACCATGAACCATCTCGGGGATTCGGGAGTGGACTTCTCATCCATGTATTTCGAATTGGGGTCCCACGAGGTGTGATCTGGATAGCCTTCCTTGACCACCTTCGCAACACCTGCAACGTGAGGGGGTTTACAGTTCGAATGATAGTATAGAATCAAATCACCAACTTTCATCGAATCCCTCATGAAATTTCTAGCTTGGTAATTTCTGACCCCATCCCAATGAGTTATATTGTCTTTTACCAGTTGGCTCCACGGGTATACGTCTAATTCACTTTTCATTAACCATCTTGCCATCACCACGCCTCCTTAGCCTCATACAAAGGTATCTGGGGGCCGTCGTCGGTTATTTTAGAACGACCGCCAGAGATCTTCATTATCATCGAATTAGAACCTCCAGTAAGTGGTATGCCTGATTTTACCAAAAATGAGTATATCGCGGGTAGCAGAAAAAGTGCAGAAAGGGCAGCAACGACCAGGAGGATAATTATCACAGTGATGAATGGCTTGATTGCGGGTATAGGTATCAGATATGCACACGTCATACCTGCAGCAGTTACTATTGTTGCTTCGAAAAGGCTCAAACCCGTGCAGTCACATGATGCCTCTATAGCCTCAATACTGCCTCCTAGCTTCTTCACTCGGTTAGCAATATGTATAGAAAAGTCGACACCAACTCCAACAAGTATCGAACCAATCATTACCGTCACCAGGGATAGTGACACATCGCCAGAGTCCATCACTAACCATTGCATTCCTACTGTGAATCCCACTGGGACCGTCGTAAGTAATGCGAACCTCAAATCTCTGAATACTAAACCCAGTGTGATAACGGTAAACAGTAGCGCGAATCCCAAGGAACGCCATTGCGAGCCTACAATCAGTTCATTCACTTCTATCGTAATAGACGCGACCCCGACAAGAGGAGTTGACGTCAATGCTCCTGACGTGTCTTGACTCGCATAGAGATCAATCTCCTCCGTTGCTGACTTTGTACGTTGAACGTCCATGAATGGCATATCAATGTAAATCAGACTAGACTGGAAATCTGGAGCGATGAAGAACTCCCTCATTTCAAGGGAAAGACTGTTGTAGAAAACGTAGATTAGGAAATTCTGTGCCTGAACGCCACCGGCTTCTTGTGCATCAAGAAGGTCAAGTGCACCCCAGAATGATACATTTCCATTTCGACTGTTATTGAACAGTATATCTGAAACCTGGCCAACAGGCTCATCAATTGGATCGGGAAGAGGGAGGTCATCTATCGCATCATCAATCGGTGTGCCAGAGACATTGATCCCGACTGCTATGGCCTTCATCAGGAAAACTACTGACAGTGCAGTTGTACTTTCCACAAGATTACATTTAGATTCTAATTCTTCCATCCCCTCAAGGTTGGCATAAGGATCTCCAAGTAGAACAGGGTCGCTAAATAATGAAGGATTCGCAGATATGTCGGCTTCTACGAGTAGGAAGCCTGGCTGACCCCCGTCAAACTCGTCTGAATAAGTCCCTAGTTTCTCGACCGCCACAACAGTTTCTGGGGCCATCTCAAGTAGATCGATGTTTTCCTCCACATTGGTCCTACTATATCCTGCAGAAACGAGGACAAATACCAGGAAGACTGCAAGAGTAAGTTTACTCCACTTGGTTGGAACCCCAACGCTTGCAGTGAAAATTCTAGGAGGTGGATGAGAGGGCTTCTTCAAATCCAATATCATGGTTAAATTCGGAACCATTAGCATAGTCATGATGTAAACGATTACTATGCCCATAGCAAGACACCAACCCACTGTTTGAATGGGAGCCATGGGTGTGAAGGTCAGAGATATGAATCCAATTATAGTGGTTATAGCAGAGAGTAAAACTGCCCGTCCGGTTGAATCGAGGGCGGTCTTGATTTTTTCCTTTGGTGTACCCTTGGACTCGGCATAGCTGTTGGTTATATGTAGTCCATATGAGACGCCAAGAGCTAACACTATCGGACCGACGATAATCACGGTCATCGTAACCTCGTAATCCGTAAATCCGATGACACCCATCGTAATGAACACGGAACACAGAGTGGGGAGGCCGGATATGGTTACGACCTTGACCCCTTGAACGAATCGAATCCTTCCTGTTTGAAGTAGGTCGCAATGGAAGAAAAACAAGGACAGGGCAACTGCTATGCCCCCCACGGGAAAAACCTGCCAGAATAATTTGAAAGACTCCTCAGTAACGGCATTTGTAAGCGGAACAGGTCCAGTCAAAGTCATTTTGAGATTAAGGCACCTTTCCCCGTCCGTTGAATTTGCATCCTCAATACAGTCCGAATCCTCGCTATTCCAATTATTGGCCTTTGCAATATCGGATATTATGCCCTGAGTTCTTTCAATGAGTTCCGAGATCGAAGAGTCTGCAACCCCATCCCCATCGCGATCCACATCATCTGCAACACCTATGATGATTACAGCGCGATTCCAATAGCCTGCCTTTTCAGCCTCTTTTATGCCATCTCCATTAGAATCCCTGCCCACGTCACGAACTAGCTTGTCAAGGGCGTTTTGAGGCATTTCATCTAGAATCTGATCAACTCGTTGTTGCTCGTCTGGTACGTCGTAATTACCTAGGAAATCTTCATTTTGAGCTAGCGTATCATTAATCGATTCAGCAAGCTCTTCGTTTCCTATCGCGGTCGCTATGCCAGATCCAAAAGAACTGATGACGCGTCCAGCACTGGAATTAACCTCCTTCACAACAGTAGATATCGATAATGCGTAGATAATGTCGTCATTCTGGCCATTATCGTCTCTATGAGTGTTGAGTCCCCGTTCAACACGATCCATCTCCTCTAGGATTCGAACGGTTGTAATGTTATAATCTTCAGACTCGACATAGATTATCATCACATTTGTCGTCCATGTTTCTTCTACTCTGTACAGATTTTGACTAACATCTGAACCCTGTGGCAGATAAACTTCCAAGTCACCATTCACATTCATTGATGCATCTTCATCACACCATGACGGGTTGTAACCATCCCTGCAATCATTTATCCCGGAGTGCATTATGAAAAATCCAGTAACCACTAGGCACAGTAAAACGGTTACAAATGGGGCTTTGATGAGGATATCGCTAGTATCTATACCACTCAAACCGAGCCCTTTTTTACCCGATTTCCCCCCTCCAAATGACCCAGCTTTCTCAGAAACGCCTTCCAACGCTTTCTTCGCGCGCTGGAGGGCCTCGCGAGTCGCCATGACCAATGAGCAGAGCAGTAACTGCTTCAATACGACGGATGTTTTGACTATCTTAATGCGTTAAAGACGATGAATGACAATCGTCAAGTGCATTGTACTAAGCCCGAGGCTGAAGAAATATGGGTGAGACGCGATTCGAGGACAAGCGATGGTCCGTGGACCTCGAGCATAAGATCCTTGATGAGCTTGACAAATCAGAATCTAAATTCCGCTCCTCCTTCAATCCGTCTTCTGAACGGGAGATATTCGTGATAGACACCCCGCCACCTTATCCGAGTGGCACATGGCATATCGGTGCCGTCGCACAGTATAGCATGATAGACGTTATCGCAAGGAGCCAGAGGCTCCTAGGCAAGGAAGTGTATTTCCCATGGGGTGTCGACAGGAATGGTATCAATATCGAATTCACGGTTGAGAGAAAACACAATCGAAAGATGCGAACTTTCGATCGTGCAGAGTTTATTGAAGAATGCCGCACTACAATTGACGAGTATACCGATGCAATGCGTAAAACTGCGAGAAGGGTCGGGCTCTCATGCGACTTCGATACGCAGTACCTGACCGACTCTCCAGAGTACAGGTCCGTAACCCAGTCAATCTTTGTCGATTTGTTATTGAAAGGGGACATTGTCGAAGACCTAAGGCCCAATCTCTATGATCCAGTCGAGGGGACAACCATTGCAGATGCTGAGGTCACCAGAGTATCGAGAGCGACCAGGCTGGTACATGTCGCATGGTCAACTGAAGATGGACAGAAAGTCATCATATCCACTACAAGACCTGAATTAAT
>JAZANC010000157.1:0-3348 GCA_036228805.1 Thermoplasmatota archaeon | reverse complement strand
TGGTCATTCCTACAGAGAAGTTCATTCGATCTTTCAGAGCGGCCAAGTTGGGCGGGGATCTTGTTGATCTTTCTGTTGATGCGAGTCATTTCGCGGTACGTTCGGGCGAGCCTACTGGTGAATCTGTGGAAACTAAGTTCGAAGCAGGGGAGTTGGGTGAACTATCGGTTAAACAGCCATCTACGTCGACATATTCAATCAGATTCCCAAACGAGTTAGCTAGGAAAATTAATCCTGGCGCTACAGAATCTCTTGAGATTAAATTCAAGGCCTCATATCCGCTGAAGGTGGATTGGGTAAGTAACGGAGGAGGGGCGAAATGGACTTTCCTTCTAGCCCCCAGAGTTACAAACGATTAAGCTTCACTCAAGCCTCCAACCGGAATCTGTTTGAATGTATGTTGGTGTCTTTGGACGCCACAATATAGCAGTGGATAAACCGATGAATACGCCGCCCATCACCAAATTCAACCATCCTTCAGCGATATACCCTGGAGAAGCATTGAACCATGCCCATATGAATGATGGCAATATTCCTGCTAAAAGACAAATTACAGCCTCCTGCTTGAGGATTCTTGTATTGTCCCCCGCCCTTGGGAGTTGAATCGGCGTTCCAGAATACTTCGATGGCCTTCGAACTAGACGCAGAGGGTATGAATCAGCCATCTTGATTGGCCTAGTTGATTCCAAGATTCCTCTCTCAGACCACACCCTTACTCGACGGGCCGTTATTTCGCCGTTCCCAATATAGGGCCTACCATCACACGGTTTCCCCCAATAATTGCTGACTGAATCGGCCAAAGTCTCTACTGTACCAGGTTCGGCGTGTATCAAACCTTGCGCCTTGGAAACAGCCCATTCAGACTCTGATGCTAATTCGGCTTCTCCTGATTTTATCATCTCCAGCCCAATCTCTGGAGATACGGGATGCCTCGTAATTTCAAATGATTCTGATATCTTCACTTGGTGGCGTGGGCCAATGCCCCCCCTTAGAATAGAACGATCATTAGACCCGAGCATGGCCGATCCTGGGCCTACTAGTGCCCAATCCAGGCCCTGCATACTCAACTGACCTCTGAATCTAATTCCCCAGTCTGTATTCTCCATTGGGAGGCGTACACGTTGTCAGCCTCAACAAGCGTTTCGTGAAGGCCCCGTTCTACAATGACGCCATCTACCATAGCAAGAATCTCATCAGCATTCCTAATCGTTGCCAGCCTATGAGCGACTGCGATAGTCATCCTATCTGCATCGTTGGAGGAGAATAGTGAATTCTGTATCCTTTGCTCCGTTTCTGCGTCTAATGCAGCACTTGCTTCATCGAGAATCAATAAATCGGGTTTTGTCAGCAATGCTCTTGCGAGGCTTATCCTTGCTTTCTGACCACCAGAAAGTTTCACTCCTCTATCTCCGACTTCTGTATCGATGCCTTTTGGCAAGTTCATCACGAACTCTTTAGCCCCAGCTGCATGTAATGCCTCTTCTATGTCTTCTTCTGAAGCCTCTCTCGCATAGGCGATATTATCTCTTATAGTGCCGAAGAACAGGAATGGATCTTGAGACACAAATCCGATACGTGCCCTGATGGAGTCGATCTTCAGATTATTGATATCTACTCCGTTTACTAATATCTTACCGGACTGAGGCTCGTAGAATCTCTCAATAAGTTTCAGAATTGTACTCTTTCCGGCCCCAGTATGGCCCATTATACCTATAAAATCGCCAGGTTTGGCCTCGAAGGATATTCCATTGAGTACATTTGTATCTGAAGAGGGGTATTCGAACGTTACATCGTCGAAGATAACTGATTTGATAGGACCTTGCAGGGTAATGGCATCGGGGCGGTCCACTATGGAAGGCTCGAGATCGACTATTGCAAAAACCCGTCTTGCAGCTGCTTCGCCACGTTGAATCTGATTGAGAAGAGCTCCGAGAATGAACAGAGGGAACGTCATGCGGGTACTGATTAGCAAGAATGTGACATATTCGCCGATTGTTATCTCTCCGGATTCAAGCACCCAGCCCCCAGCAGTCACTATGAGGCCGAAGGCTATGCCAGCTACGAGATATATTCCTGGAATGAATCGATTCCGGATGAATGAGGCTGATATCGCTTGATCCCGATATCTCTCGGACTCACTGTTTACTCGAAGTTTCTCGAAATCCTGAGCATTGTAGGCTTGCATTACAGTGATTCCACCGAGTACATTCTCGAGAATCGAAACGATGCTGCCAGTACTTTCACGCTGTTTTCTATATCTGCGCTGGACTCTCGTAGCGAACCAGATAACCATTGGAATGATCAAAACCAACGGACTGAACAACATCAAAGTCAGTTTTATCGACATGAATGAGAGTATGATTGCAGCCATTGCAAATGTAATTGCTATCCTAACAATACTGGTGCTGGAGTCGGATATCACATCCTCAAGAAGAGATATGTCGGCGGAAAGAACTGACATGAGGTTGCCTGTTTGTCTATCTTCGAAATATGAGGCCTCCATATTGATGAGTGAGCGAGCCGCATCCATCCTGATATCGTGCTGTGAATTGTATGAGGTTGCTTGCCAGAGAAAGTTACTTGTCCCCTGGAAAACAGCAAGAAGTGCAAAACACATGAAAATAATGATTCCAAAACCAAGATAAGGAGAGTCTCCTATATAATTCTCTAGCCATGGTGGATTGAAAGTGCCATTGGCATAGAAATCAGCAGCCCAACCTATTGTGAGAAATGGAAGTAAGTCCGAAGCCCTTGCACCAGCATTGGCGATAAGCCCGCCAAGAGCGAGTTTCCAGTATCTCATCACATATGGAAATATTCTCCATATTTTCCGGCCGACTACTTGCTTCTCTTCACCAAGGTCGGAGTTATCGAGGCTGATCCCCTTTCGAGTTTTTTCGACGGGGTCTTCAGACTCCCCCTCGGGCTCCGCCATATCCGTCCGTGGCGTAAGGGGTATGTAGTCTTCAGTACGGGCTCTCGAGTGGTGCGCCCGCCGGGATTCGAACCCAGGATATGAGGTTGGAAACCTCAGGTGATAACCAGACTTCACTACAGGCGCTCTAGGCTGCTCGGGGAGAGTGCTCCACTAAATCGATTCGGTCGAATGTATCCGTCGTCGTTATGCACCTTACGGCATCTTGACAGATTGAGAAGCATGATGTGGAGGCGTAAAATTGGCATCGCGATGATGGTTGTTTTCCTGCCGGTGAATGCTCCTCTGTTTGTTCTCGCAGTTGAAGCGCTGGGACGGAACACAGGTCAACCTGACTGGTTAGTTGGTCTATCTTTCCTCGCTCTTTTCTGTATGGGCGGGGTTCTTGCATTCATGCCTAGGATAAGCATATT
>JAZANC010000156.1:0-6714 GCA_036228805.1 Thermoplasmatota archaeon | reverse complement strand
ATGAGGCTACATCATATCTTCCAGGCATATTGGTCGATGATTTCGACAACGTGCACATTGCATGGCTCGATAATAGCAACCAATCTCAAGGGGAGACGATCATGTATACCCGTCTCAACAGTACTACAGATCAATACCCTGACGGGTTCCCCACTCTGAATAACCTCGCTCTAGCCGTGTTGGATGAATGGGAAATATTCGAGGTGTCTACATGGGAATCTGGCAAGCTGGGCCCCAACTCTCCCAGAAATCCACAACTCGGAACACCTCCTGCATTTTCCAATGATCTTGGAAGCGGAGCGCATGTGGCCTGGTCTGACTCAACTAAATGCGGAGAAGGAAATAGCCCAAAACAGACACTGTGCTATGTCCATGTGCTAACAGGGCTCGTTGACGTCGCGCTAGCACCCTCTGAGACATACTACCACGTCATCGAACCGGGGGAGAGCACCATGTACAACTTAACTATCGACAATCCAACACCCGGACCCTCTGACCTTGTGGCAGATACATTCCGCCTCACTGTAGAAGACATCCCCATGAACTGGAGCGCTACACTCTATTACGCATCTAATCACACCCCAATCTTCGAGTCCACGCCTATCCATCTCAAGGGCAATTCGAACGGTGAAAATCTAGTTCCTCTTTACTTGAGGGTAAGGGCCCCAACGATATACCAAGCTGAGGGCGACCAACTCGCAGAGATCAAAGTAAGAGCAGTCTCATACAAAGATCCGGCTCTTGATGATGAGAGGCAACTCGTGATTCTGATGGACGTGGTCCATGGGATTGACCTGTCTACAATCAACAAGAATATCGATGTCGAGCAGGGTGGCTCAGGTACCTTTTCCATAATTATCAGAAATACAGGTAACGTGTACGATACATTTGCGTTCCATGACCCCTCTACGCTTGATGGCCAAATGGAGTGGGGCTTACAGTTTGGCTGGGGCATAGACTTCCCCACGGAAGTCTCCCTCGATCCAGGACAGGCAGTGACTAAGAATCTCAGAGTCACCATACCAACCTCACAAACTCCGGGAACCTATGTGATCTATCTCAAAGGGTGGTCCACAGGAGAACCGATATTCCAAGTTGATCACGGTACGTATGATGTGCTAGGTCTTTGGATCAACGTGTCAGTGAAGACTTCCGGCAATATCGTGTTCAAGATACCAGATGGCACGGTTTTGAATGTCCTCCCTGGTGAATGTGCCGAATTTGACATAGAGGTGACAAAGAATTACTCCCCAGGCTCCTTAATTTTCACCACACCCGGTGGGCCGTCTGAGAAGCCATCGGACATCTCTCTGGGTGTTTGGAGATATGACCATTGGACCGTAGAACTAGACTTCTCAAGCGCACCCGGAGGTAATGGAATCCCAGAAAACGCCCCCAGGTATTGGGCTGTTGTCGGCAATCCATACGTCGTTACAGCGAATATGTGCGCCCCATACAATGCAACAGCCGGTTTTGGAGAATCCGTTGTTGTCAAAGCACATCTCGAGGGAACACCTGAACTGAGGGATTCTGCGCTGCTTCTAACAAACGTGATTCAAGTCTACGAACTTGAGGCCGAAGTTGACTCCAGCATACTAGAACTGTATCCAGGGCAAGCGTATCCATTGACTACAGAAATCACGAATACCGGCAACGGACCTGACCGATTCGACATTACAGTCGAGTCAGTCACAGGCCCAGAGGGCGCGTATGTTTGGGACATAGACATTCCAAGAGCCTACTTCGGTGAACTCCTAAGAGACGACTCAAAGGAGTTCGATTTAATCATCAATGTCCCAGAGAAGACGCTTGCAGGGACGTATAGCGTTGTCTTGAACGTCCTCAGCGAAGAACCCTACGAAGGGACAAGAGTCAGAGAAAACATCGAATTACAAGTAGAAATCACAGAGTTCCACGATCTCCGAATCACATTAGATCCAGCCATGGAGTCGAAAATAAAGACCAGCGCTCCCGGGAGAACCGTCCGCTTCCTGATGAACCTCACGAACGCCGGGAACGTTCCAGACACGCCAATGCTGCACAACCACACAAAACTGGGCGGTGGAGGGGGGTGGGACTCAACACCGGGAATGAACACACTATCTAAGTGGATGATCACATATGCTCTGGTTGAGGATTTTGACACAGAGTACCCGAAAGAAGCACCCTGCCTTCCCCCCGAACCGAGCATAGCCCCCGAACCGGATGCATGCTACACTTCGACAACGAGTACTGTAACTTTCCCAGAGATGGACGCATTCACAACCATTCAATTCGTAGCGATCATATCAATCGACGATGAAGCGCAGCTAAGTGACAGAATGATTGGAATAAAGGCAACATCGATACACGGCTCTGCTGCTAATGATGGTGATTTCGATGAGACCCCTGAATGGGATGATTCATGCACCCTTGATGAGAATAAGGACGGACTTCCGGATAATTACCCTCCCGCTTGCGATTCCAATGAGCAAGTCCTCCAATTGATGCTTAGAGCACCCGATCTCAAGATACTGTCAGCCGAAGCACCACAGTCTAGGGCAGCCGTTGGTGAAATGATTTCTGTTACAATCCAATTACAAAATATAGGAAATATACACGCTACCGATGTAAGCGTGATCCTCTGCGCTGAGCAGACTCCATCAGACATTCGAAAGAATGGCTGCGATGAAGACAACATCGTCTATCGCCAGTTAATTGAGGCAGTCATGCCGCTCTCTCAATCCAATAATCAAGAACTCTTGGAAATATCTTTGCTATACGTCGTAGAAGCAGGCTCTCAAGATGTAGTAGTGTACGTAGATCCTGAGAATAACATCATTGAATCCGATGAGTCAAACAACTATTGGTCGCTGTCCAAAAAGATGGGCTCGAATAATCGGTTCCTTGATCCTCTACTAGAAGCTGTTGCAACTTATTCCGTTCCTGTGATTATCATCGGTGCAACCATCGCTCTTGGAGGAGTTGCTGTGGTGGTTATATGGGGTCGAAGAATAGAGGCAATGAAAGAATATGCAGAAAAGAAGAGCATGATGGTCTATACCGATGACGACATGGAATTCTAGTTAACGCACTAGCCACCAGGGTAGAGGAGCCCCTTCTCCTCCAGCGATGACATTCCCCTTGCTCCTTGCCAGATCCCTGATTAGACGGTCGCGCAAGCCCGCCATGATGCCTTCAGCCTGTGAAGACTGGATTCTAATGCTCTGTGAGAAGAGATCGAGGTCGACAGGACGCCTTGGTTGGTCCAGCATCGCATGAGCCAATTGACGTTCTTCGTAATTATCAGTCAAATCTTCAATGCTAGGCGCCACCTTCATCATAACTTGTTGATGAAGAGCAATCAACGCATCACGTTGCTCATCCAGTTTTTCAAGCCGCATCTGTAACTCTGAAAGAATTGACATAGCCTCATTCATAGGTATCCTACGACGAGTTCCCATTGTATCAATGACCTCCTCTAAACCACTCGGAAGCTTTGAGGAAAGCCGCATCGGTCCACCGGACGGCATCATTTTACCACTTGTCTTGAACAATCTAGGCCCAAGATCAAGACGTAAACAGAATGATTCTGTTACCTTGTACACTTTCTTTGGTGGCCCACCCTTCTCTGAAGGAACCTTATCCACTGAAACAAAACCAGCTTTCTCGAGGATGCCAAGATGCTTAACCACTGCTTGCTGGCTAATTTGAAGAAGCTCAGACAACTGAAGAGCGTAATGGGGCTCCTTTGTGAGCAATTCCAATATCTCCCTCCTCGACTTATTTTCAAGAATCGAGAGAACATCGTCGAACCCCGGCATGACTTCCCAACCGAGAGTTGGTTAGTGCCGCCTCGGATAAACCATACGAGCCAAACTTAACCCTCGTCCCAGGTTTGCCAATCTCTGCCAGCATTGTCCGGTTGAGTACTTTCTGTAGAATCATCCAGTTCCTCATTTGCTTCTTCAACCTCAGAAGAAACTTCTTTCCAAGGGTCTGGGGTAGTGGTTTCAGTAACACTTTCCTTGGGGATATTATTCACCGATCTGAAAACCTCTTCAGTCGTTGGTATGCCCACATTCGAATCAAAAACCAGTATTTTAGGTCCGATCTTGGAAGTTTTTGGAGATCTAATGAGACCAAACACCCCAATCATTGCCAAGAGAGGGGAAAGACAGCACGAGACGGCCATAATCTGCACAGAGGATTGTTCCCAGAGGTTTTCCCCTATGCCTACCATATCAATGAGATACAACAGCCCAACTCCATCATTCTCAAACACATATTCCCCCTCTGCACCCGGTCCGAGTTTAATCAAAGGCACATACACTCTCTCCCCGTCTTCACTGGTGAGAAAGGTATCATACCATTTCGCGGAAGTGCCATTCACAATCGCTCCATTGAGCGTTATTGTGACACTGGCATTAGACGATTCCCGATTTTCAGAATAGACCCATATCTGATCATACTCATCCAGAACTATAGAGAAAGATCCCCCCGATTCTATTTTTTGCAAGCTATTTTGCTCAGGATCAAGATCACCATAACCGTCAAAATTTGAGTAAGATACAGCAAAAGATACCACACAGACAAAACTCGCCAGGAGGGCGACAACGGGATATCTGACGCGGCTCATACCCCAATCACAACAAACTCTGATTTGGAGTTTAGCCGATTACGAGACCTAATTTCTGCTGCAGCTTCTCTGGAAGATACGTGTCTGTAACGAAATCGAGACCATATTTCGCGAGAGACTGCTGTTCAGCCTTCTTTCCCAATTTGAGCATTAGATCTATTTGATCAATCCACTCTTGAGTTTGGAAACGAGGATCGCTCTTTTCCGCTTTCAACGCCTCTATATCCCTAGACGTCAAATCATCAGAGGGAAGCTCGTAAGCTTCTATGTCCCCAGACTCTATTCCAAGATATACCGCGCTTGGTGTTGCTAAGTATTCTGAAATATGGGCTGTTTTGATAGCCCCATATGCAATTGATGCGAAGATTCTGAAAGACCAAGGATCTGCATCAGTAAATACTACGATTGGCACGCCCCATTCTTCGTTTATCCTCTTCATTACGCGCCTAGTAGAACGAGCCGGCTGACCTTTCAGATGAATCAAACCGCATCTTGCCAACTCATCAAAACCATTCTCCACAAGTCGATCGAACATACCTCCAGTTTCGATCGCCATCATGAAGTCGATATCATGCTCCAATAATTCTAATTTTTCAGACTCTACATTATACGGAACCCCATATCCAGAATCACCGACATCATCTCTGCAGTTTATCCTCATCCATTCACCCCTTCTGTTTCTTTCTCGGAAGGTTAGGTTACCGATTATTCTAGCTCCGTCCTCTTCAGGCCTTAGTTTGAAATCCTCTCTCAAACAACCCGTAACAATCTCCAAGTCTTCGGCGAGGTTGTTGCTTTCATTCTGAGATCCGAATTTACCATATCCCCATCCTTCTGAGATGTAATACATCTCTCTCAGAGTTGATGACTTTTCACTCTCGATCATATCTTCCATGAACTCAGTGACATGCAACGCTCTCAGGAGTTGGTGTGCGGAACCCAGACTAGTTGCATCCCTAATCGTCTTCTTTTTGCCATATTTGTAAACATTCAACTTCTCATCGAACGCAATATTCGTTTTCGATCTTACTGGTAGAGTCATCCTAGGCGGCTCACCCCGCATCATTCTATCATGCATCTCTCCTGCAACAGCATGGAGTGCATCTACTGTTTCTTTCTTGCTTCGATTCCTATCTTGCATGATCACTCATCTCCTTATCGGACCCATTTGCTGAAATCTCCTCCAAAGTCTTCAACCTCATCAGAAATTTGATTCACATGGTCTACATTCTCATTTGGAATATGATGATTTTCCAAATCCTCTTCAAAATCTTCTATCATATCCTTAAGCGACTCCTGTCTTTTCATATCTTTGACAAGAACCTCATCTAATTTCTCACAACCTATGATTTCTCCACTGCCACGGAAGAAAACCTCAGCCTCTTTCCAATCCCCCTGTCCAAGTCCCCCAACTGAAAACGTAATTTCAGCCATCTTTCCTGGATTTATGGCATCCAGTCTCCATTTTCTCAAACCAATGGTTTCTCTTTGACCTTTCATGGATTCATGGACAAGGGAAGTATTCTCTCCCTCTGGCCATTTCGCAATAATCGTATATGCTCTAGCCCTTGCTGTATAATTGTAGATTTTAATTGAGCATATCGTTAATTTTTCTTTCGTATCCCAAATCGTTTCCTCTTCACAAAACACAGCATTCATGATTTTCGTAATTATCGGAGAAAGATCAGGCTTCGGCCTCCCAAGCATGGATGAAGATTTTGAAGCAATCTCTGGTAAGATTTTATTGATCAGATCAAACTTATCTCTCGATTTTTGCCTTTGACCGACCCTCTTTCTATGACTCTGGAGTCCCCTGCCCACTGCGAAAAGGGCTCTTCTTAACTCAGCATGAACCTCTTCATTATCAGCCACGGCTTCTTTAGCCTCGCTAGTAAATTGTACATTGGTCGAGGCCAGGTGGACAAGTATGGCAGCAGGCCCCTTGGGAACCCCCTTCCCACCAGTTTGCTCAAGACCATATGGTCGCCAGTTTATCGACTCGATTGCCTTTGTTAACAGACAACCCCCTTGTTGATACATCAGAGGAACCCTATTCGCGAATCGAAGAACCTCAACAGACCCATCTGATGGAAGAT
>JAZANC010000155.1:0-6057 GCA_036228805.1 Thermoplasmatota archaeon | reverse complement strand
TCCCTTGAGATGGCAGATCCTCAAGACGGGAATGAGAATTCCATCGAAGTTGGTACGCCCTACAACTCGATGCTCAGGATGCGTAATTCGGGCAATGGAAATGACCAATACTCCCTTTCATGGGAAGCTAATTTCGTAGACGGGGAGGTCGCTGACGGCATACTTGTGAGTTTGGCTTTGAGTGGAGTTGCTCTTGGGCCGGGCGAACTCCAAGCAGTCCCTATTTCAATCACCATAGAAGAAGGGGTTGAAGCCCAAAAGCCCATTGAAGTTAGGATTCTAATGGAATCCGACATAGACCCTGATGCTGGAGATTTCGTAGTCTACCACGTATCCGCACTCCAAGACAGGTCGTGGGATCTGCTCTCACTCACCTCCGATGGGAAAGAAGCTGCGAATAAGCGATTGCTTGTCGACCCTGGTGATGTGGTCGATCTTGTTTTATCAGTAAGGAACAGCGGCAATTATGCTGATAGCCTCAGCCTCGTTCCGACTGTTTCCATAGATGGTAACGAAATAGAAAACTGGATAGAGGTACATAATTCAATAGAACAGATCGGCATAGGAAATATATCTCAAATGAATGCCACATTATCCATACCAGAATCTTCAACGAATGGCACAATTGTAGTTGTTAGCCTAGAAATCAGGGCAGATAATGGCGACCCCATGGGCACGACATCAGTTGAATTCGAGATTACAAGAAGATCTGCATGGGGGGCTTCTTTCGGCGAAGCTGATCTTGAGATACCCGTCGGAGGTTCTGAACTCGCGATTGACCTCATTCAACTTGGAAATGCTCCGTCCATCCCTTATCTTACAACGCAGATTGTCGGCCAGAAGGGTTGGGCGGTTATCTCTCCGAATATTTCTGAGGAGATGTCCCCGGGAGAATCTCGCAGAGTGATGCTGAATGTTACTCCACCGTTAGATGCAGTGCATAGTCTGACAGTAGACCTCATACTGAGAATAAGAGATGCTGATGGGTCCGGTCTTACTGAGATATCGATACCTGCGAGAGTGGAGGCTAGCAGATCATATTCGCTTGAAGGCGTGGAAAGTTGGCAAGTGACGCCGGAGAGCGGCGGTTACCCTCTTGCTTGGATCGAAAATACTGGTAATGCGGCTTCATTGATTAATCTCAGTGTAATCGGGCTCCCCGATGGGTGGACGGTTGAGGGGCCATTATCAGTTACCGTTGCCTCCGGTGAACTCCGTGGATTGCCAATCTCATTGATACCCTCTTCAGATTGGGATGGTGATTCGTTTGTTGTTAGGGTGGGGACGAATAATGAGGCAAATTCACAGGAAGAGTTGATGTTAGAGGTTGTTTCATCCAATTCATCGTGGTCCAGGACACCTGTATTCAGCCTTACAATGGGGGGCTCTGCATTGCTAGAGATACATGGAACTGGCCCCACATCAAATGTAGTCGATGTTGATAGCGGCAGGGCGTTACAATGGGATCCTCTTGGATTCTGGGTGTTGTCGGACACCGTCAGCGGCATGGGGAGCGTCGTAGTTGATGGGTCGGATTCAATCCCCTACAAGGTTCAATTGGTTCAGATAACCCAGCGTGCGATGACATGCAGCCTGAGTGGTTTCTACGGTTCACTCAATGCTGAGTGCTTGATCGGCGAGGGAGGAGATATCCTGTCACTCCACGGAATGCTGGTCGACGATGAAGGCAGGATTGTGGATGCTCTGGACGTTTTCCTGCAGGCTGATAAACCCGGATATCTGAATCTCAGCCATGACTCGTGGGGTCCGCAACCGGGCGTGAAGGCAGTCTCAGTCAGAATATATGACGAATATGGGAGATTGCTGATGATCAAACACACCGATATTTCGATCAGATATTCGGATTATTGGAATCTTGGAATTGTAGGCTTGGAGCTAGATCCCCCTGCATATGACCCGGATAGCGATACTCAGAGGATTCGCGTATTGATCTCTAGAGAGGGGCTTCAATCCTACGATGGACTAGACTGTAGAGTGATACTCCAAGCACCTGGTGTGGAGGACCGGGTGCATATCGTTGATATTACTGACAATTTCGCACCTGAGCCCCTTATCGAAAGGCCAGGGTCACTTGAAGATGGCATAGAGGTGAGCGTGAGGCTCACTTGCTCATTCCCTTGGGACGGAGACTCAGATTCTTCAGATGATGTCTCGAGAGTTATTCTCACCGGAGCAGCAGGAACGGATAGCCGATCTGAAGATTTCAGGACCGGCGCCATATCAGCAGTCCTCGTTATAGTTCTCGGGGGAGTGATTATTGCGAGTAGGCGTTCGAGGGCTCAGCAAAAAGAGCTTGAGGAAATGGCGAAAAGAATCCTGGAAGAAAGAGCTGCACGCAGGAAACCTGTGAGAGATGCCCATAACCCTGTACCATCAAGAATAGCGGAAGTTGCTGAGGAGGATGTGTTACCCGATCCGAAAGGGGCCGTAGAGCAGGAATTGGACGAGAAGCCTACCGACAACAATCCGGATGAGGACCTTGATGAATTCGAAAGACGGCTTAATCGACTAGGTCGATGAGGGATTTTCAATGGGCAAGTACATACCGACCTCCGGATTTCACACTCTCGATCCAATTCGCAATAATCCTGAGCAGGTTATCGATGCGATTCTTGCGTCTGTGGCAGGCGATCACGGGGACCTAAAGAAGATCGCGCCGGGAGTGCCAGAGATAGAGGGTCTGGTTGAAGGGGTGCCATCCGATATAGACAAGGCCACTCTACTCTTCCTCTCATGCATCGACTGGGAAACGAGCAGCGCCTCTGCTGCTGATTCGTTGGACGGCGGAAAGGGATCCAAGGAAAAGTTAGGTAGGTGGCCTACCGAAGATGGCAATGCAATAGCATATCTGGTCGAATATAGTACTTCTAAGAAAAACACTCTGCACGAGTTGCTTGCAAAGCTCACATTGGGTCTGAATCCGGATTTTCTTGGTGAGGAGGGTTTCGATAGGGGAAATTTGGGCCTAGAGTTGTTGGGATGGCTGACTGCTGATGAAGTGAAAGAACTTCGAAGGGAGATAACGCGCGGATCGTGGGTTGTCAAAGCGGATGAGCCATTTGATGGGGGCGTCCAAGATGGTTTCAGGCACCTATCAGCCATACTCAATGGAGCAGAAAAACGAGGCCTTGGCCTCCTAATGAGGCGTCACTCCTAGAATGTCTGACCTGTCAAACGCTCAAACATTGACGCGTACAAAACTGCAGTCTCCTCGATGACTGACTGCGGCAGCGGTGGGATGGGCGGTTCATCGGATCCTGCATCTCGTGCTACTTTCAGATCAGCATGATGTCCGGTTGAAATGTAATGTTGCCGTACTGCTTCTTTGGAGAGTTGAACGATTTGGCCTTCTTCGAGGGCTTCTGAATCCCACCACCTATCTTCATCCAGAGTTCCGAACGAGTCGACAAGAACTGGAACTCTTCCTGGCCCTAAAGCGAACTCTTTCTTACCGTCAACATGAATCAGCCCCCTCTTCCCAACCTCTTCTTGGATTAGATTATCGATCTCGAGTACGATTCTAAGAATATCATCTAATTCCTCCGGGTGTAGATTTGATATTTCCAACGCCTCTTCTCTCTCCAAATTTCGATCAAATGCTTCGAACTTCGTAGAGACCTCGAGAAAGGGTTCGGGGAGCTTGACTCCCTCGTGTACTTGAGAAGAGTTTTCGAATCCCAATTGCTCGGGCGACAGGTCCCCCCGCTTGAATCTCCTCCATGCTGTACCTGCTAAGTAATGGCGACAGATTACCTCCAACGGTACAAACACATTTTCCCTACTCTTGTCGATAGCGCCTGGTTCCCTGACTACATCGAATCGTCTTGCTATTAGCCTATCAGGAGCACTCGCCCTAACCACGTGCGTATCGCATATGCCTCTCTTGTTTACCAAATCGAACCAATGGCAGGAGGTTCTGTTGAGTGACTCGCCCTTTCTTGGGATTAGACTTGGTATGATCTGGTCAAACACCGAAATCTGATCAGTGTATCGAAACTCGATTAAATCCGGGTCGTCTGTCGACCATACTTGCTTTACCTTTCCATGATACAACATCTCTGACATGGGCGTTGGTCCCTGTGGAAGGCGAATGAACATTGCCGGTATTTCGCAATGACACTCCGCCGGTCAAATCAGAATTTTTCCAATCAGATTAGTCCTTGGGCTTCCATTGCCTCCGCGACTTTGAGGAAGCCAGCGATATTTGCTCCAGCGACGTAGTTGCCATCCATACCGTACTTTGCCGCTGTGTCAGCAGCATTTCTATGGATGTTGACCATTATCTCCTCAAGTCTTCGGTCTACTTCTTCTCTAGTCCAGTTCAACCTTAGGCTATTCTGGCTCATCTCGAGTCCGGAGGTGGCGACGCCTCCCGCATTGGAAGCCTTCCCGGGTGCAAATAATAGGCCATTCTCGTGGAAGCACTCAACGGCCTCAGGCGTACAAGGCATGTTAGCGCCTTCTGCTACAGCGATGCAACCATTGTCTACGAGCATCTTGGCTTCTTCCCCATTGATTTCATTCTGAGTAGCGCATGGTAGCGCAATATCTACATCGATACCCCATAGGCCATTTAGATTGGGCTCGGGCTTCGATTCAGTATATTCGCAGCCGAAATGTTCTGCATACTCCTTTATTCGGCCTCTTCTAACATTCTTGAGATCCATGACCCATGCAAGCTTCTCCCTGTCTATCCCATCAGAGTCATGTATGAATCCAGAGCTGTCAGACAGTGTGACTGGCTTTCCACCCAAGTCTAGAACCTTCTCAACTGCAAACTGGGCAACATTTCCAGAGCCGGATACTGCTACCTTTGCACCTTCGAAAGACTTCCCTCGTGTTGCAAGCATCTCTCTTGCGAAGTAGACCGTACCATACCCAGTGGCTTCGGGCCGTATCAGGGAGCCGCCGTATGACAAGCCCTTGCCCGTAAATACCCCAGTGAACTCGTTGGCCAGTTTTCGATACATTCCGAAAAGGAATCCGATCTCTCTGCCCCCTACGCCTATGTCTCCTGCTGGGACGTCGAGATTCGCGCCTATGTGTCTCCAAAGCTCCATCATGAATGATTGGCAGAATCTTCTTACTTCGCTGTCTGACCTTCCTTTCGGATTGAAGTCTGAACCACCTTTTCCGCCACCCATTGGTAGGCCTGTCAGGCTGTTCTTGAATACCTGCTCGAATGCAAGAAACTTGAGTATGGATTGATTAACACTTGGATGGAATCTAAGGCCTCCCTTGTACGGCCCTATAGCGCCATTCATCTGAATCCTGAAACCCCTGTTTACATGCAAATTTCCTTCGTCGTCGTACCAAGGCACCCTGAACTGAATTATTCTCTCAGGTTCAACAATCGACTTGACTACCGGGAGATAACCAGGGTGTGCCTCGATTACTTGGCCGAGACTGTCGAGCACCTCCTCCACAGCCTGGTGAAACTCAGGTTGATCTGGATCTCTCGCGATTACGTCATCATAGACTTCCTTCATTTTAGGATGCATCTTCAAAACCTGCTGTTGAAAGGTTCCTGATTCCGGGACCTACGCTGTCGCGGACTGTATGACCCTTTTTGAATAGTCCTCATGAATAGTGCGAGAATAATCATGACAGGAGATGTGAATCAACCAATTCAGAGACTCTGGATTCGTGTCCAGGGATAGTCATGACGTAGGCTGCTGCTTGACTGACCTGCCGACGCTTCAGAGCGTCTGCTATAGGCGTATGATCCTTCAACCATCTAGTACGTCCATCGTCCCCTAAGACACGTATATCCACTTGGCTCATTCTTGGCTCAGATAAGAGGAGTTTCACACTAGGTACATCGATTGCGACATAACCCGGATCCAATCCTGCCCTTGAGGCGATATCATCTTCAACGGACCGTCGATGATCCGTATCTGTTGCTATCTTCACTAGGCTGTTTATTTGTTCATTGCTCAAGTCATCCCGCCTGTATGTCGATGCTACCTTAAACAGTCTACGGTACTTAAGCCGGGTCAAGATATCTCTCGCATAGCCCCCTGCTGCATCGAGATC
>JAZANC010000154.1:0-3244 GCA_036228805.1 Thermoplasmatota archaeon | reverse complement strand
TAACATTAATTAAATAATTTTTTTTAAAAAATTAAACATAAATTAATTTAATTCTAATATCGTGGTATATTTGGATCAATCTCTCTAGACCAGAGGTCTATCCCCCCTACTAGATTCGATACTCTGGACTCGAATGCCGGCAAGTTTCCGAGATATTTCACCACACTGGCCGACCTAACTCCTGAGTGACAATATACAATAATCGGTACACTGAGAGGCAATTGATCAACCTTGCTAGGTATATTGAAATGCTCAATTCTGAGATCAGTTCCTTCTATTGAGGCTACTGATTCTTCATCGGCTCTACGCACATCGAGAAGAAATAGCTCAACCCCATCATCCATCATCGACTTAAGTTGAGTAGGTTGAATAGAGGCGGAAATCGAATCACTGAACTCCAATTCTACAACATCTTCAGAATCTTCCTTTCCCTGAAAACGAATTTGTAAAATTCTAGTCTCCATTGTCATTGCGTCTAGAATCAACAACCGCCCTGAGAGCGTCTTCCCTATACCCAACAGGATCTTGATGGCCTCCGCCGCTTGAATTGATCCAAGAATGCCTGTAATTGCTCCAAGAACGCCTGCATCAGCACAACTGGGAGCCAATTCAGGCGGGGGCGAATCGGGAAATAGGTCCCGGTAATTGGGGCCATTTCCATAATTGAAAACTGAGACTTGCCCCTCGAACCTAAGAACGCTGGCAAAAACCCAGGGTATGCCGAGAATTTTACAAGCATCATTTATTGAATAACGGGCCTCAAAACTATCAGTCCCATCAATAACGACATCCGAACCACTGAGTAGACGTTCAGCATTTTCAAGACAAACACGTTCTTCAATCGGCTCTATTACGATTTCACTGTCCAGTGCGCTAAGGCGTCTTTGGACAGATTTGACTTTGCTGCACCCCACTTCTGTTTCAGAATGTATAACTTGTCTTTGGAGATTGGACTCATCTACAACGTCATCGTCTATCACCCTAATCTTCCCTATGCCCGCGGCAGCAAGATACAGCAAGGCTGGAGATCCGAGCCCTCCGGCCCCAACGATAGTAACCACAGAATTGGATAGTCTAAGCTGTCCGTTTAGCCCCACCTCGTCGAGTACAATATGTCTGCTATACCTCTCCAAACGTTCCTTTCTCACAATATCACAACCCCGGTGAAGCCAGTCGTATAGATGAGACGAGGAAACTGAACCTTCCCCATATTACTGTCATTTTACGTGACATCGAAGGAGACATATCCACTCCAAACAATTTGATTAAAAGTCGTTTGATGAAATTTTGCTGAAGCGCGTTCTCAGGCTTTTCTATGCCTAGAAACCATCTTTCTAAATCTGTGAGGATACAATATCCATCACGAGTAACCCAGAGAATCTCAGTTATGGCATAGACGATAATCACTGCCCATAGAATCGAATCCCACGGAGAAAGCCAACCCAATGCAACAAGAAATGTCACTGCCATATGTGTCATGTAGAGGCAATAAGCCACTGCTCTGTTAAGGAAAGTAACATCTTTCAGCCCTTGATCAAAAACGCCTCGTTCCATGGAACCGCCTCAATGCTGTGATTCCAACCATCTTTCCGCGTCTATGGCCGCCTGGCACCCCATCCCTGCGGCAGTTATCGCTTGTCGATATCGCGTATCAACGACATCACCCGCAGCGAAAACTCCTGGAACGCTAGTCATCGTGTGCTCTGAATGTAAAATATACCCCTCTTTATCCATCTCTACTTGACCTCCCAAGAATTCAGTTATCGGCCTGTGTCCTATCGCTATGAAAGCGCCAGCACACTCGATTTCTTCTAAAGAACCATCTCGAGAGTCTTCTAGGACCGCTCCAGTAAGCCCTTTATCGTCTGAAAGCCACTCTTTCACTTGCCGATGGGTCTTTATCTCGATTTTTGGATGATTTTTTGCACGTTCGAGCATGACTTTCGAGGCTCTAAACACGTCTCGACGGTGGACAATCGTGACCTTTTCCGCAAATCTTGTCAAGAATGTTGCCTCTTCCATGGCAGAGTCGCCACCACCCACTACGATTACCTCATCACCTCTAAAGAAAGCACCATCGCAAGTTGCACAGGTGGATATCCCTCTCCCCTTCTGCTCTTGCTCTCCCTTTGCGCCAAGCCATATGGCTTCTGCACCAGTGCAAATAATGACGGTCTCGGCTCTGAATTCTTCTCCTTCGACCCATATCTTAAACGGCCGCGAGGATAAATCAACCTTCTCGACGTTTTTGTCAATTACTTCAAGCCCAAACCTCTCCGCTTGTGAACGTAGATCAATCATCATCTCCGGTCCTCCTATCCCTTTGGGATAACCTGGAAAGTTTTCAATGTCTGAAGTGAGCATCAACTGCCCCCCGGACATGTATCCCGCGAACATCATTGGTTTCATCATGGCTCTAGCCGAGTATAGGCCCGCAGTGTACCCTGCTGGCCCCGATCCGATGATGATGACGTTGTGTACGGTCTGCGACATATGCGCTTCTGAATGCTAGGAGTCCCTTCAACATTGACCATACGAATCGAGGGGGTACGGATGTCAGATATGTCATCCGATCATTGCTTGAATCGCCTTTACCGCCGCTCTGGCATGGGGCTCAAGCCGCGATTCAATATGCTCGGGCTCCGCACCCGGTCCGATAATTCCCAGACCAACCGGTTTGTCATATCCAATCTGAAGCTCAATTAGACTCTTGATTACCGCCTGTCCCATTGCAAGTCCGTGGCTTGTTTGCCCTTTCTCTATGATTCCAAGACATGCCACGCCCGCAATCCGCTCATTTTCAAGTAGACGAGCAGTTGCTAGAGGGGCCTCCATCGAACCCGGGACCCATACCACATCCGTTATTTCTAGGCCGCATTCAGTTGCTTCTGATTCAGCATGCAAAATCATCTCTTCAACTTCTTTTTTGTGGAATGATCCACATACAAGAGCTATCGAATTCATTCAGAGCCCCCTGTCCAGTCCGGCAATCGATCGTGATTGTCCGAATCTAATAATGGGTTCCTACCCAGCATCTTCTTGACAGTGTCGACAACGGCTTTGGTCGACGATTCTATTTCCACATTGACTGTAGAGCCGACTTCTTTCTCGGCCAGTGTAGTACGTCGTATCGTTTCTGGAATAATGTGGAGACTAAACCTGCCTTCCCCATGGGTCTTGCCGACTGTTAGGGAAATGCCGTCTATTGCAATATATCCCTTCTCGAAGACGTATTCTGAGACCT
>JAZANC010000153.1:0-4627 GCA_036228805.1 Thermoplasmatota archaeon | reverse complement strand
GCTTCGTCAATATCTTCTTCTTTTTCTGAAGAAACGGCATCTTGAGTACCGGAATCGACCTCCGCAGTAAGCTCCAACATGCCTTCAAGCATGAAGCTCCTGTTGCGGATAATGGAGTCCTCATCCCTCCTCATCGGACCTTGCTGTTGACCGGTGGGCATGAAAGATTCGCATCCTTATCCCGAAAGAGCCCCATCACAATCGTTCATATCCCGGTTTCAACTCGTTAGTACATGGGTAAGCAGAAATCGTCCAAATCTGCGACGGTATATTCGACACCTCTTGGAACTCATGGCCTCGACCCTACGGGATCGGTTCATTGGAATCTTTCCGGAAGTGAATTGAGAGATTTGGCTGTAAGTAGGGGGGAGGCTGTAAGGACGGCACATGGTGCCCTGCTGGCTACCACCGGAGACCGAACGGGACGATCCCCCAATGATCGTTTCATAGTCAATGAAGCCGGATTAGCTTCACAGGTTCACTGGAGCAAGGTCAACAGGCCAATATCGCCCGCTGCCTTCGATCATCTTCTTCACATCACTAGAAACCACCTGAATTCAGCTGATACACTCTTCGTGAAGGATATGCATTGTGGTGCAGACCCTCAATACGCCATGCCCGTACGTCTCGTAAGTGAGAGCGCATGGCATTCGGCATTCATGCATAACATGTTCATCCGATCTGATCGAGCAGACCTCTCCAGACACACTCCCGAGTTTACCATACTGCACGCTCCTACCATGCTTGCAGATGCAAAGAAAGACGGCGTAAACTCCGAAGTGTTTGTGGCGATATCATTCTCCAAGGGCATCGTTCTAATCGCAGGAACCAGATATGCAGGCGAGATCAAGAAGTCAATATTTACGATCATGAATCATATTCTCCCCTCTCGCGGCCTCTTGCCTATGCACTGCTCTTCGAACACATCCGAATCCGGGACAGCTCTCTTTTTCGGCCTCTCAGGCACCGGTAAGACGACCCTATCCGCTGACCCAGAAAGAGCTCTTGTTGGCGATGACGAGCATGGTTGGTCAGACCATGGAATCTTCAATTTCGAAGGAGGGTGCTATGCTAAGATGATTAACTTATCAAAAAAAGATGAGCCTGCCATCTACGCAACCACAAGAATGGAGTCGACCATTCTTGAGAATGTGATACTCGATGCGGATGGAATACCAAATTTCCACGACTCGACATTGACTCAGAACACAAGAGCATCGTACCCCATCGAATCGATTGAGAATCGCACTGATGACTCAACAGCCGGCCACCCGGACAACGTCGTCTTCCTGACGTGCGATGCATTCGGGGTACTCCCTCCGATTGCAAGACTCTCACCCGCCCAGGCAGCATATCATTTCATTTCCGGATATACTGCCAAGGTGGCTGGTACCGAAATAGGCATCACAGAACCGATGGCAACATTTTCCACTTGCTTTGGAGCACCATTCATGCCACGTCACCCCAGTGAGTATGCTGATCTGCTAATCAAGAAGATAGCAGAACATAACGCCTCATGCTGGCTGATTAACACTGGTTGGATTGCCGGCGGATATGGTGAAAGCAGCAGAATTAGGATTAAGTGGACCAGGGCACTACTCAATGCCGCACTCTCAGGCGCCTTGGATGACGTCGTTTACGTCACAGATGAAAGGTTCGGATTCAAGATTCCCGCTAATTGCGATGGAGTTCCGTCAGAGATTCTACAGCCCCGCTCCACATGGCCGAGCACTAAGCGCTATGATAATGTGGCCAACGTGTTGGTTCAGATGTTCAATGAGAATTTCGAGAACTTTGCAGAAGGATGCAATGAAGAAGTCAAAGCCGCTGCTCCTCGCGTCTATGAGAATCAAAGCCTCTGAGAGGACATTCTCTGAGCATCGACAGCGCATATGGCGGCCATGTGAACCACTTCCCTGACGCTATCTCCCCGCTGAAGTACATGTGCGGGTCTTGAAAGACCATCCAATATGGGTCCAGTCATCTCAGCCCCAGCCAGTCTCTGTAGGAGTTTGTAGGCTATATTCGCAGACTCTAGACTAGGACATATCAAGACATTGGCAGGCCCCTTGAATGCCATAAAAGGAAAATCAGATTGCTGTTCGGTAACTAGTGCCGTGTCTGCCTGCATCGGGCCATCGATAACGAGGTCTGGATCAATTTCTCTGGCGATTTTGATTGACTCCTCTATGCGCGTGCTTCGCAACTCACCACTGGAACCGAAATTAGAGAATGATAACATGGCCACCTTCGGCTTCACACCGAAGCGTTTTGCGACACTCGCTGTTCTAACAGCAATCTCAGCCAGAGTCCGAGCGTCCGGATTGATGTTTATCGTCGCATCTCCGATAAACATGACCTGCCCTCCAACAGTCATCATGTAGGAACCTACGACCCTATGATCGTCTTCGGACGTGCCTATAATTTTCAAACAAGGCTTGACTATGTCAGGATAATTATGACTCACGCCTCCGAGGTATCCATCCGCATCCCCCTTTCTCACCATCATCGGCGCAAACCAGGTGGGTTGCTTGAGGAGCTCAATCGCATCTAGTCGGCTAATTCCTCTCCTACCTCGTAAATCATGAAGCTCATCAGCATAATCGCCACGGCGCCTCTCATCATACCTAGGATCGATAATCTCACATTCAAAATCAAGCCCCAATTCGGCAATAGCCGAATGAATTCTTTCCACCTGGCCAAGTAATACTGGGGTGCAAATTTTCTCACGTATGCAATGTGAGGCTGCCTTAATTATAGTAGGGTCTTCACCTTCTGAGAAAACAATCCTCTGAAGATTGCGCTTAGCCCTGTTGATGACAGATCGCATGACTGAACGTGTAAGGCCAAGACGACTTTCAAGCTCCTCTCTATATCTCTGCAGATCGAATGAATCTGGATCAATCCTTGCAATTCCCTCTTCCACTGCAGCCTGGGCTACTGCCGAGGCCTCCCAAATCAAGACACGAGCATCGAATGGTTTCGGTATAAGGTATTCAGGTCCATACTGAATGCTGGTCCCCTCGTAAGCTTCCAGAACATCATCCGGAACAGTCTCCTTTGCCAGTTGCGAGAGAGCCATTGTGGCAGCCATTTTCATTTTCTCTGTGATACTAGTTGCCCTAACATCGAGCGCCCCTCTGAATATGTATGGAAAACCGAGAACATTGTTGATCTGGTTGGGGTAATCGCTTCTTCCAGTCGCTATAATCGCATCATCACGAACAGCACGTACATCTTCTGGAAGGATCTCTGGGTCTGGATTGGCTAGAGCGAATATGAGAGGCTTATCAGCCATCGAAGCAACCATCTCGCCACTCACAACACCACCCTTCGATAAGCCAAGAAACACATCTGCTCCAATCATGACATCACCAAGCGAGCAATCTTTTCTATCATTCACGAATTCCATTTTGTATTCGTTCAATTCTCCTTTCGCAGCTCTCGATTTGGTTAGCAGGCCCTTTGAATCGCACATCAGAATATTGTCTCGCTTGACACCAAGGCGGAGATAGTGCCTCGCACAGGATATGGCGGAGGCACCAGCTCCAGAGATAACAACAGTCACATGGCCTATTTCCTTCCCCACAACATCAAGTCCGTTAATCAAAGCAGCCCCGCTTATTATGGCGGTCCCATGTTGATCATCATGCATTACGGGTATGTCCAATTCACTCTTTAGACGACGCTCGATTTCAAAGCATTCCGGGGCCTTGATGTCTTCTAGATTTATCCCGCCAAATGTAGGTGCTATAGCCTTCACAGCTTCTACGAAGTCATCAACAGAGGTCCGATCAACTTCTATGTCAAACACATCTATGTCTGCGAATGATTTGAACAAAAGCCCCTTCCCTTCCATTACAGGCTTGCCGGCTATGGCGCCGATATCGCCCAATCCCAGTACGGCAGTCCCATTGCTGACAACGCCCACAAGATTTCCCTTAGAGGTGTACGAAAATGCAAGATCCTCATCCTCGCTGATTTCGAGGCAGGGATACGCAACGCCCGGGGAATATGCAAGGGATAACTCATGAGCTGTTGAATGTGGCTTGCTAGGCTTCGTACTGAGTTTACCAGGCGTTGGGAGCCTATGATAATCTAGAGCTTCCTCGCGCAGACGGTCGTCTTGCATACTTGCACCCCAACGAACACCGGAAACCCTCGTCGCTATGATGCTATCCTCTGGTTAATACACCTCTTTGCCTAAATATCGGACATAGAAATCATTCCGAACATCAACGCGTCCTCTTAATTATGGGATGATGAAGGCGACTAAACCTATGAGGCGGCGATTGAGTACCGCGCGCGCTTCGAATAGGCATACTTCCATGGTATTCGCAATCGTCATGCTGATGATCTCCATGCCGTGGGCAGCGTCCTTGGATATGCATGACGAATCTACCAAAATGAAAGCCTCGGATGCAACTTGGGGATCCTTCGGAACCGTTGATACAGATTGGGTGCAGGTTGGTTCAGAATCAACGGGCCTTTCCACTACACTCATCAATCATCCTCCGGGGGCCTCGATAGAGAATCTCACTTTCGAGGTAAGGGTCAATGGATCAGCAGGAGTATGCGCGACAAACCCCATCCTCACACTCGTTGATGTCAACCAAGAGATATTCGA